>DASQAY010000322.1:0-1617 GCA_035635515.1 Candidatus Eiseniibacteriota bacterium
CGACCACGAGCAAGATGGCGATGCCTTTGAATCGCGACACCAGTCGATTATCGTTCCGGCCCGGTGTTCCTTCCCTCCCCGCATCTGGGGGGAGGTCAGGGTGGGGCGCTACGTTGTCGATCATGAGGCGGGCAGGTACGCGAGCGGATCGACCGGCATGCCGGCCAGGTCAATCTCGAAGTGCAGGTGGGGGCCGGTCGAGTTGCCGGTTGAGCCCTCATAGCCGATGACGGTGTCCTTATCGACCTGCACCCCGTCGCCGACCGCCCAGCTGGAGAGATGTCCGTAGAGCGTGGTGAATCCGCCCGCGTGCACCATCACCACGTAACGTCCGTAGCCGCAGAGCCCGCCGCCCCAGCCGCAGCCCATGGTGAAGTTGTGGACGATGCCGCCGTCCGAGGCGTGGACCGGGGTTCCGTAGTCGGCGGCCAGGTCGATGCCGCTGTGGAAGTGATGACTCGGACAGGTGGGATCGTACGGCTCGAATGGATAGCTGGTGCAGCCGAAGCCCTGGGTGATGACGCCGTCCATCGGCCACTTCCATTTGCCCGACGAGCGGGCCCGGAAGCTTTCATGGATGAGGGAGGCGATCTGCGCCTGCAAGGCGGCCCGCTGCGCTTCCATGTCGGCCAGCAACCGCTGGAACTGCGCCTCGATGGCAGCGATCTGTTGCTCGCGCGCGGCCCGTTGGTCACGTACCGCCTGCAGCTGCGCCTTCTGGTCCTGGACCTGTTTGACGATCTGCACCTGCTCGGCCTTCTTGGCTTCGAGGTCGGCTTTCATCGCCTCGATCGCGGCCCGTTCCTTCTGCAGCTCGGCGACCTGGCGCCGGTCTTCCCGAACGATGACATTGAAGAAGACCACGCGATTCATCAGGTCGGTGAAGTTCGCGGCGGAGAAGACGAGCTCGAGGCCACTGACCTGGCCACTCTTGTACATGATCCGCATGCGGCGGCCGAAATCGGCGATGTGTTGCGCCAGTTCCGCCTGCTTGAGCGCCAGCTGTTCCTTGGCCTGGTCGACCTGCTGCGCCAGCAAGACCAGCTTGGCCGTCTCCTGGTCGATCTGGACCTGCACCGCCCGCAGCTGCGCATCGAAGGCGGCGATCTCGCCCTGCAGCTGGCGTTCCTGGGCGAGCAGCTGCGCGATCTGGGTCTTGGTCGCGACGATCTGACCGTTGAGCCCTTGCAGCTGATGCTGCTTGTCGTAAACCGTATCCGAGACCGTGGTCAGCAGGGCCGCGGTCAGCACCGCGATGGCCAGCGCCGTCTTAAGGCGCGCCTGCCTCACTGCTTGAGGAACCGCCTGACACCCAAATAGCTCCCGACGCTTCCGAGGAGGAGCCCGAAGCCGAGCATCGCGGCCAGCACCAGCCGCAGGTAGTACGGGTCGAAGGACAGCGGCACGAAGATCAGGACGCTTTGCAGATTGACGACCGCCGGCCGGTAGCCGAAGCCGACGATCAGCACCGCCACCACCGCGCCGACCACCCCGACGAAGAGGCCTTCGACGATGAACGGCCAGCGCACAAACCAGTCGGTGGCCCCCACCAGCTTCATGACCTCGATCTCCTTTCGCCGGAGATAGATGGCGGTGCGGATGGTCAGCATGATGATG
>DASQAY010000323.1:0-6738 GCA_035635515.1 Candidatus Eiseniibacteriota bacterium
CCGGGCTGGGAAGCATCAGCGAAATCTTCGAGCCCGAGCCGCCCTTCCGGCCGGTCGGGTGCATCGCCCAGGCGTGGAGTGTCGCCGAGATCCTGCGCCATGCCATCCAGGCGAGCTGACCGGCCGATATCATGAGCCGCATGCCGGTGAGCGAGTCCGACTTCCTGCTGCAGGGACGGGTGGAGAACTACCGAGCACCGCTGACCGAGCTGCTCGGCGAGCTTGACGTGTTCATCCAGCAGCTGATGCAGGCGATCAACCAGGAGAAGCTGGAGGGCAAGGGGGCCGTGCGGTACACGACCCGGCCGCCCGCCTGGACCCTCGCCTGGCGCACCCCGGAAGGTCCATTTGAGTGCAACCTGAGGGCGTACGCCCACGGCGGGGCTTGGATCGTGCACGGCCGGATGGGGCTGAACCGTCCCTACCGGGCCAACCCAGAACTGCGCGAGACCGATGCGCGCTGGATCCGGCAGGAGGTCCTGGACCAGATCGCCACCGACGTCCCGATCATCTGATCTGAGGAAAGCCAGAACGGCGTTTGTCCACAGGCCCTTGTGTATAACTGCGTCCTTGACACCTACATGTTGGGGTCGGACAATATTCTGGCTCCGGCATGGAAACCCAGGTCGACGTCAAGCTCCTGACCCACACGCCGGACCCGATTCGGGTCATGTACGTCGCCTTCCGGACGTGCTACTCGAAGTTCACCCCGCAGCAGATCTGGGCCGACATCGAGTCCGGGAAGATCAGCGACGAGAAGATGAAGACGTTCATCTTCGACAAGATCAAAAGCGGCCATTCCTCTCCCCGAACCCAGGTCTATTTCACCTTCGCGGTCAGTGGTCTCTCGCGGGCGGCCAGCCACCAGCTGGTTCGCCACAACACGGGGATCACCTTCGATCAGCAATCGCAGCGCTACTACGCCTTCAAGGATCAGGACTTCCCCTACGTGGTGCCCGAGACCTGGGAACGGGCCGGGCTGCGCGAGGAGTACCTCGCCTTCATGAAGCGCGTGGGCGAGCTCTATGACCAGGCATTGCAGGCCGGCGTGCCGGCCGAGGACGCGCGCTTCCTGCTGCCCAATGCGGCCAGCACCAACCTCACCTTTACCGTCAATTTCGAGGAGTTCCTGCACATCGCGGACCTCCGCCTCTGCTGGCGGGCGCAGTGGGAGATCCGGCACATGTGGGCGAAGGCCCGCAACGCGCTAAAGGCCGAGTTCCCCGACCTGGCCAAGCCGATCCAACCGAAGTGCGGCGACCAGCGAATGGGCTATTGCGACGAGCCGATGGCGGAGTACCTGAAGTGTCCGCTCGGCATGCGGCGGGTCCGGCTGCATAAGGACGAGATCCTGGCGGCCGCCAAGGACGGTCGAACCCTGGAGTCGACCCCGCTGAACGAAAGCGACCTGGCGCTGCTCGCCACCGCTCCTGCCTGAAAGACCGGAAGCTCGTCACGCCGGTCCTTCTTCGATAATCTTCTGGAAGACATTCCAGCGGGAGGGAAACGATGCAGGGACGCGCGACGTCGACCACGCTAGTCCGGACCTGGATCCCGCAGCGGACGCTGCTTACCGACATCGGGTTGGTCATCGGCTTCAGCCTGCTCACCGCGCTGATGGCGAAAATCGCCATCCCGCTGCCGTTCACCCCGGTGCCGATCACGGGGCAGACCTTCGCCGTCTTGCTCACGGGCGCCCTCCTCGGCAGTCGGCTGGGCGCCGCCACCATGCTCGCCTACATCCTGGAAGGGAGCGTGGGGCTGCCCGTCTTCGCCCGGGCCACGCCGGCGAGCTACGGGTACCTGGCCGGCTTCGTGGCGGCAGCCTTCATCGTGGGCTGGCTGGCCGAGCGCGGCTGGTCGCGCGACGTCCTCCGCTCGATCCTGGCCATGATCGCCGGCGAGGCAGCGATTTACGTGTTCGGGCTCGTCTGGCTCTCGCGCTATGTGGGCTGGGGCCAGGTGCTGGCGCTGGGCTTCTTCCCGTTCCTGATCGGTGACGCGATCAAGCTGATCGCCGCCGCGCTGATCGTGCCGGCCGGCTGGAGGATCCGCGAACGCTGACCGAATACTGCCCAACCTGCGGTCACAAGGCCGAGCTGCGCCTCATCGCCAACCGCGAACTCCCGGTGTGCCCTGACTGCGACACCATCTTCTTCCGCAATCCAAAGCTGGTGGTGGTCGCCCTGATTGAAGAACAGGGCCGGGTCTTGCTGGTGAAGCGCGACATCGAACCCGGTCGCGGGCTGTGGGGGCTGCCGGGCGGCTACGTCGACTGGGACGAGCACCCCGAGCACGCCATGGCCCGAGAGTGCGACGAGGAATGCGGCGTCCGGGTGGAGGCGCAGCAACTGCTGTCGGTTCAGCATGTGATGCTGGGCCACGAGGGCATCGTCATCCTGGCGTACCGCGCCACGCGGACGGGCGGCGAGCCGCGAGCGCAGGATGAGGTCCAGCAGATCGGCTGGTTCGACCCCGCCTCGCTCCCGTCGCTGGCCTTTGCCACCCACCGCAACGTCCTCCAGGCGTGGGCCAAGGAGCTGCTCACCCGCGGTGCCGTCTAAACCTCGCAAGAGTATCGTCACCAAGACCGGCGACCGCGGCCAGACCGGACTGCTCTATGGCGGCCGGGTCAGCAAGACCGACCTCCGTACCGAAGCCTACGGCGCGGTCGACGAGACCATCTCGGCGCTGGGGTTGGCCCGGGCGCTGACCCGCGTTAAGGCGCGGCGGGTGAGCATCCTGCGCGTGCAGCGAGAGCTATTCACGGTCGGGGCCGAGCTGGCCACCGACGCCAGCGAGTACGACACTTTGCGGAAGCACTTCCTGGTGGTGACCGCGGCGATGACCAGGCAGTTGGAGCACGAGATCGACCGGCTGGAGGCCGCCGTGCCGCTGGCCGACGCATTCGTGATCCCGGGTGGGACCAGCGCGGCGGCCGCCCTGGACGTGGCCCGCACCGTGTGCCGACGCGCCGAGCGGCGGATCGTGGCGGTGCAGGAAGCAGGGATGCTGCCGAACGGCGAAGTCCTGCGCTACGTGAACCGGCTGTCCGACCTGCTCTTCATGCTGGCGCGGGCCGAGGAGGGCAAGGCCTCCACGCCCGTCACCGGAACACGAGCGACCCGCACGCCTCCAGCGCCGTCTCGGCCTCGGCGCGCACCCAGGCCTCGGGCTCGCGCCTGAGCACCGCCTCCAGCTGACGGCGGGCACCCGCCCCGCCGATCCGGCCCAGCGCCCAGGCGGCATGGCCGCGGATCAAGGCCTCTCGATCGGCGAGGGCCCGACCCAGGGCGGGGATGGCGTCGCGGTCGCCGATATTTCCCAGCGCCACGCAGGCGTTGCGCAGCAACCCGCTGCGCCTCGTGCGCCAGATGGCGGTGCCGCGGAACCGCACCCGGAAGGCGGTCTCGTCCAGGGTGAGCAACTCTTCGAGCAGCGGCCGGTGATTGGTCAGCGCCCGGTAGGCGGCCAGCGCCTGGGGGTCCGGCGCCGCGGCCGAACGATTGATCGGACAGACCTCCTGGCAGAGGTCGCAGCCGAACACCCAGTCGCCGATCAGCGGCCGGACCTCGACCGGGATCACGCCCTTGTGCTCGATGGTCCAGAAGGCGATGCACCGGCGGTTATCGAGCACGCCGGGCGCGACCAGGGCGCCGGTGGGGCAGACGCGCAGGCAGGCGTCGCAGCTGCCGCAGGTCTTCTTCAGCGGTTGATCGAGATCCAGCTCGGCCGCGGTGACGATCTCCGCCAGCAGCACGTACGAACCGTGGCCGGGCACCAGCAGGTTGGTGTTCTTGCCCAGCCAGCCCAGCCCGGCTCGGGCGGCGGCGGCCCGGTCCAGCATCCAGCCATGGTCGACGTACGTCTTGGCCGCGCCGCGCTCCTTCAAGAGATCGACGAGGGGCGCCATCCGCTCCTCCAGCAGCTCGTGGTAGTCGCGACCCAGCGCGTAGCCGGCGATCCGGCCGCGGGGACCGCCGTCGGCCGTCCCGCCGGTGGGCGGGACCGGGTGGGGGAAGGCGAGGGCCACCACGCTGCGGGCCGCCGGGGTTCGCCGCCTGGGCTCGGCGCTGCTCTCGGCCCGCTCCCGGCTCCACCAGCCGAGCCCGTCCATCAGGCCGGCTTCGGTGCGCTCGATGGAGGCTTGCTGGGCCTCCTTAAAGGGGTCGGCGCTGGTGACGCCGACCGCCACGAATCCGAGTTGGCGGGCTCGCGATTTCAGCTCGTCGGAGAGTCCCATCGATGTGATGGTAGGACCCTTGTCGGGCTCCGGGCGGAGGTATAGGATGGATCGCAGTGGAGGGAAGGCAGATCTGGCAGGAGCTGCAGGTCCTCCTGAGCCTGAACTTGCCGGATAGCGCCTGGTACCTGTGGCAGGCCACGGCCACCTGCTGGTACCTGGACCGGGAGCGGTTGATCATTGCCGCCCCCACTGAACAGTCGGCCCGGCAGCTGGCCCAGACCTATCTGCCCGTGGTCCGCCACACGCTCAAAGCCATCGCTGATGCCCCCCAACGCGTCTCCGTCGTCGCCGTCGCCGAAGGCTGAGCCCAAGCGCTTTCGGGCCGAGATCCTGGGCGACGTCCAGGGCGTCGGCTTTCGTTTCTTCGCCGAGCGGCGCGCCAACCAGCTCGGCCTTCACGGCTGGGTGCGCAACCGGTACGATGGCGCGGTGGAGGTGGAGGTCGAAGGCCGGCCGGATGACCTGGACCAATTTCTGGCCGCGCTCCGCCAGGGTCCACGATCGGCTCGCATTGCAGACGTGCAGGTGCACTGGCTCCCGTTCCGGGGCGATCTACCGCCCTTCACGGTGAAATTCTGATGCCGCTCAAACTGGCTCGGCGCATGGAAAACCTGGGTACCGAGACGGCGTTCGAGGTGCTGGCCAAGGCGCGCAAGCTGGAGGCGCAGGGCAAGAACATCGTCCACCTCGAGATCGGCGAGCCCGATTTCCCCACGCCCGCCAACATCGTGGAGGCGGCCCAGAAGGCCATCCGCGACGGCTTCACCCACTACACGCCCGCGGGCGGGCTGATGCCGGCCCGCCAGGCGGTGGCCGACTGGATTCGGCGAATCTACGAGGTCGACGTGATGCCCGAGCAGGTGGTCATGGTGCCCGGCTCCAAGAATGTCCTGCTGTTCACCATCCTGGCCCTCATCGACGAGGGGACCGAGGCCATCGTGCCCGACCCCGGCTACCCGATCTACGAGTCGCTGGTGACGATGGCCGGCGGCAAGGCGGTACCCATCGCGCTGCGCGAGCGCAACGACTTCCGGCTGGACGTGGAGGAGTTGAAGAGCAAGATCACGCCGCGGACGCGCCTGATCGTGATCAACGCCCCGCACAACCCGACCGGCGGCGTGCTATCGCACAAGGACCTGGAAGCGATCGCCGAGCTGGCCCAGCAGCGCGACCTCTATGTGCTGTCCGACGAGGTCTACGGGCAGATCACCTATGACGGCCACCACGCCTCCATCCTCACCGTGCCGGGGATGGTGGATCGCACCATCTACTCCGACGGCTTGAGCAAGGCCTATGCCATGTGCGGCTGGCGGCTCGGGTTCGCGGTGGCGCCCCTGCCCCTGGCGCAGCGGATGGAGACGCTGATGATCAACAGCAGCTCCTGCGCGGCCGCCTTCACCCAGATGGCGGCCATCGAAGCGCTGTCCTCGCCCGAATCGGACCGGGCGGTGGAGGCCATGGTGGCGGAGTTCAAGCGCCGCCGCGACGTGGTCGTCGATCGGCTGAACGCGATCCCCGGGGTGAGCTGCCACAAACCGCTGGGCGCCTTCTACGTCTTCCCCAACATCACGGGGACCGGGCAGAACGAGCGCGAGCTGGCCGACCGGATGCTGTACGAGGGGGGTGTGGCCGTGCTGCCGGGGACGTCCTTCGGCGACATGGGCAAGGGCTACATCCGGCTGTCGTACGCCAATTCGGTGGACCAGATCGAGGAGGGGGTGCGCCGGATGCGCGGGGTCCTGGAGAAGATCGCCGCCACCGCCTGAGGTGCTCTCGCTCACGCTCGACGAGGTCCGCGCGCGGGCCGAGCGAGCGCCCATGGTCCCGGTGTTCCGCGAGGCACTGGCCGACACCCTGACCCCCGTCTCCGCCTTTGCGGCGCTGGCCGCCACCGGCCCCGCCTACTTGCTGGAGAGCGTGGAGGGCGGGGAGCGGCTGGGCCGCTACTCGTTCGTGGCGGCGGACCCCATGGCCATCATCACCATCCACGATGGCGCCGCGCGGCTGGCCAACGAGTCCGGCTCCCAGGTGTTGCCGGGGCGCGATCCCCTGGACGCGCTGCAGCGATACCTGGCCGGCTTTCGGGCCGAGCCGTCCGACGGCCTGCCCCGGTTTTGCGGCGGCGCGGTCGGCTACCTGGGCTACGAAGCCGCCCGCTACCTGGAGCGCGTCCCCGTTCCGGACGCGGACCCGCTGGGGGTGCCCGATGGGGTGTTCCTGATCAGCGACACGCTGGTCTGTTTCGACCATGTGCAGCATCGCCTGAAGCTGATCACCCACGTGCGTCCCGGGCCGCTGGACGCCGCCTACCAGGCGGCCGCCGACCGGTTGGACGCGATGGAGGCGCGCCTCACCCAACCGGTGCGGCTCCGGCCGTTGCGGGCGCCGCGACCGGGAGGGACCCTGGACGCTGTCGGGCAGCGATCCCGCGAGGATTTCTTTGCCGCGGTGGAGCGGGCCAAGGCGTACATCCTGGCGGGGGACATCTACCA
>DASQAY010000324.1:0-1749 GCA_035635515.1 Candidatus Eiseniibacteriota bacterium
CTCGGTCGGCGCGTTAGTCCTGTTCGGGTTGCTCCGGGCGCTGGGTGGTCCGCTGCACGGCAATGCGCTGGCCCCCCTATGGCTGCAGGTGATCGACCAGGATCCGCAGGCGCAGGAGCTGCGCTACGAGTACATCGTGTCCCAGGAGCTGACGCTGGGGATCGGCCGGGTGCTCAGCGTGCTGGCCGTCATGGTGCTGGCGGCGCCGATCGACCAGCTGACCCTGGCCCGGGTGGCCCTGGTGGTGGCCGGCGCGGCGCCCATCCTGATCTGGGCGGCGTTCGCCCGGATTGCTGGGCCGGTGGCGGCTGAGTCACGGCCGCTCCCGGCGGCGGCATGATGCCGTGAGGCGATTCGGAGAGCCGTTTGTGGAGCGAAAGAGACTCGAACTCTCGACCTCCGCGATGCGAACGCGGCGCTCTGCCAGCTGAGCTATCGCCCCGCTGACGATTATACGGACGGCTCCTCACGCCGCCTTCCCCAGGAAATGTGTATGGATTTCAGGTTTTGGGAAGAGTCGACGGTAGACTAAAACCCCATGGCACAACTCCGCCCCGGTAACGAGCCTAACCTTCCCCAGCGGCCCGAAGCGCCGAAACCGAGTAACTCGCGTTTGCGCCTGGCGCTGTTGATCGGGGCCCAGGTCCTCTTTGTCGCCATCTTCCTGGTCCCCCTGCTCCGGAACCTCGGCGGGCAGCCGGCCCTGGACGTCCCCTACTCGTTCTTCAAGACGCAGCTGGCCGACGGCAACGTGGACAGCATCACGCTGCAGGGTCACGACGTGACCGGCCAGTTCAAGATCGCCGAGAGCTACGGCAGCCAGGCCTCGAACAAACAATTCGCCACCCGGGTGCCTGATATCGGCGACCTGCAGCTCCAGCAGCAGTTGACCGACCAGCACGTCACCGAGAACGTGAAACCCGCCAGCAGCGGCCTCCTGAGCGGCATCCTGCTCAACGTCCTGCCGCTGGTCGCCTTCGCCGCCATCTGGCTCTGGATCCTGCGCCGCAGCGGGCGCGCCACCCAGGGCATCTTCGACTTCGGCCGCAGCCGGGCCCGGCTGCAGTTGCCCACCGCGCCCAAGACCACCTTCAATGACGTGGCCGGGGTCGAGCAAGCGGTCTTCGAACTGCAAGAAATCGTCGAATTCCTGCGTGACCCCAGCAAGTTCCAGCGTTTGGGTGGCCGGATGCCCAAGGGGGTGCTCCTGATCGGCCCGCCCGGGACGGGAAAGACGCTGCTGGCCCGAGCGGTGGCCGGCGAAGCCGGCGTGCCCTTCTTCAGCATCTCCGCCTCCGAGTTCGTGGAGATGTTCGTCGGGGTCGGGGCATCCCGGGTTCGCAGCCTGTTCGAGGAAGCCAAGAAGCACAGCCCGTCCGTCATGTTCGTGGACGAGCTGGATGCCGTCGGCCGCCAGCGCGGTGCCGGCCTGGGCGGCGGCCACGACGAGCGGGAGCAGACGCTGAACCAGCTGCTGGTGGAAATGGATGGCTTCGACCAGCGGGAAGCGGTAGTGGTGCTGGCGGCCTCCAACCGTGCCGACGTCCTCGACCCGGCCCTGCTACGCCCCGGCCGGTTCGACCGCCGGGTGGTCGTGGAGCGGCCGGACCGTCGCGGCCGGCTCGGCATCCTCAAGGTGCACGCGCGCGGCAAGCCATTCGCCCCCGACGTGGACCTCGACATCATCGCCCGCCGCACGGCCGGCTTCACCGGCGCCGACCTGGCCAACGTCATCAACGAAGGCGCCCT
>DASQAY010000325.1:0-7805 GCA_035635515.1 Candidatus Eiseniibacteriota bacterium
CGCCTTCATGGGCGAGCGCCTGAACTGATCCCGGCCACCGGTTTCCAGAAGGCCACCATTCGGGACCTCGACCTCGCAGGGAAACGCGTCCTCGTGCGCGTGGACTTCAACGTCCCGCTCGAAGGATCGCGGATCGTGGACGATACCCGGATCCGCGAAGCCTTGCCCACGATCCGGGCCCTCGTCGACGAGGGCGCCCGGGTCATCCTGATGACCCACCTCGGCCGGCCGGACGGGACCGTCGACGATGCTTTCCGGACGACGCCGCTGGCCGCCAGGCTGGCCGAACTGCTCGGCCGCCCCGTGCGACACCTGGATGACAGCGTGGGACTGGCCGTGGAGCAGGCAATCGGCCAGATGCAGGATGGCGACGTGGTCATGCTGGAGAATGTTCGATTTCATCCAGGCGAGACGCGCAACGACCCCGAGTTCGCCAAGCAGCTAGCGTCGCTGGGAGACGTATTCGTCAACGATGCCTTTGGGACGGCCCACCGGGCCCACGCCTCCACTGTCGGCGTGGCGGCGTATCTCCCGGCCGTGGCGGGTCTACTGATGGAGCGAGAGATCTCGACCCTGGGAAAGATCCTGACCGATCCACCCCACCCACTGGTTGCCATCCTGGGCGGCTCCAAGATCTCGACCAAGATCGGCGTGATCCGCAACTTGCTGCCGCGGGTGGACCACCTGTGCATCGGCGGGGCCATGGCCTGCACCTTCTTTAAGGCGGACGGTCTGGAAGTCGGGCGGTCCCTGGTGGAGGACGATCAGCTGGGGACGGCGAAGGAACTGGCGGCGCTGGCGGCATCGATCCGGCATCCGATTCACCTTCCGCTGGATGCGGTGGTCGCCGCGGAGGCGAAGCCGGGAGTCGCCACCCAGGTCGTCAAGGTGAAGGCGATCCCGCCCGACCAGCGGGTCCTCGATATCGGCCCGATGACCGTCGAGCGTTTCCTGATGATCGCCGACGGCGCCGGGGCAGTGGTCTGGAACGGTCCGCTGGGCGTCTACGAGGTCCCCCCCTTTGACCAGGGAACGGCTTCGCTGGCCCGCGGTCTGGCCGGCACGCCGGCGCGGACGATCGTGGGCGGCGGCGACCTGGTGGCGGCCCTCCAGGAGCTCGGCCTGGCCGGGCACATGTCCTTCGTGTCGACGGGCGGCGGGGCGACGTTGGAATTCCTGGAGGGCAAGACCCTTCCCGGGCTGGCGGCCCTGCGGGACAAGATCGGGTGATGGTGCGCCCGCTGGTCGCCGGCAACTGGAAGATGCATCTCACGGTCGAGGAGGGCCTTCAGCTGCTCCAGGTGTACCGTTCCCGGCTCGAGCCACTGGCGGCGCGCGTCGACATCGTCGTCCTGCCGCCGGCGGTGACCCTGTGGCCGGCCGCCGGCGTTCTGCGAGGCAGCCCGATCCAGCTCGGCGCCCAGAACACGGGCTGGGAGGACGAGGGTCCGTTCACCGGGGAGATTTCTCCCCGCATGCTGGCCGGGTGGTGCCCGTACGTGCTGATCGGACATTCCGAGCGGCGGCAGATCTTCCACGAGCCCGACCAGTGGATCAACCTGAAGCTGCGGGCCGCCGTACGCCACGGCCTCAAGCCGATCCTGGCAGTGGGGGAGACCCTGGAGGAACACGACGCCGGACAGACCGATCGGGTGGTGACGGCCCAGGTCACCACCGCCCTCGACGGGAGCCATCGCGACTGGGCGGACAGCTTGAGCGTCGCGTATGAGCCGGTCTGGGCGATTGGCACCGGCCGAGCGGCAACACCCGAGTATGCCAACGGCGTGATGGCGCGGATCCGCCGGCTGCTGCGAGAGGAGTTCGCCAGTGCCGCTGCCGGCATCCGGATCCTCTACGGCGGGAGCGTGACAGCCGACAATGCCGCCGACCTGATGGCTCAGCCCGAGATCGACGGGGCCCTGGTCGGCGGGGCCAGCCTGAAGCCCGACGCCTTTACCGCCATCGTGGCCGCCGCGGCCGCGACGGCCTCGCCGGTCTGAGCGTGCCCGGGCTGCTGGTCCTGGTGGTGATCGACGGCTGGGGCTACAACCCGGATCCCTTCGGCAACGCCATCGCCGCGGCGCGCAAGCCGAACTGGGACGGCCTCTGGGCGCGCTGGCCGCACACCACGCTAGCGGCCGCCGGTGAGCCAGTCGGCCTCCCAGCGGGCCAGCAAGGCAACTCCGAAGTCGGCCATCTGAATATCGGGGCCGGCCGCATCGTGTACCAGGACCTCACCCGGATTGACCTGGCCATCCGGGATGGCACGTTTTTCCAGAATCCGGTCCTGCTGGAGGCGATCCGTTCGGTGAAGGCCGCCCATGCGTTGCACCTGCTCGGCCTGGTCTCCCCGGGCGGCGTCCACAGCTCGAGTGACCATCTCTACGCCCTGCTGCGCATGGCTCGCGATCTTGGGGTCCGTGACGGAGTCTACGTACACGCCTTCACCGACGGTCGGGACGAGCCGCCCCGGAGCGCCGCCGGATTCTTGCGGGACCTGACGAATCAGATGCAAGCGATCGGCGTGGGCGAGGTGGCCTCCGTCAGCGGACGGTATTTCGCGATGGACCGTGACAAGCGCTGGGATCGGACCGAGCGCGCGTACCGGGTCGTCGTCGAGGCCGAGGGCCCGGACACCAGGTTCGACCCGGTCAGCTTCATGGAGAGCTGCTACGCCGATGGGGTGAGCGACGAGTTCGTGCCACCCACGCGGATCATCCGGGGAACGGATCTGCCGCCGCCGGCGATGAGTTACGGCGACAGCGTCATCTTCTTCAACTTCCGCCCTGACCGCGCCCGTCAGCTCACGCACGCCATCGTTGACACGGACTGGCCGTTCTTCCCCCGGCGGAACCGGCCCGGCTTGGCACACTTCGTGACCCTCACGGAGTACGAGAAAGGACTCCCGGTAGAAGTGGCCTTCCCCGATGAGCCGCTGACCGACGTGGTGGCCGAGGTGGTGTCGCGGGCGGGCCTGCGTCAGTTCCATACGGCCGAGACGGAGAAATACGCGCACGTGACCTACTTCCTGAATGGTGGCCGCGAGCAACCGTTCGAGGGCGAAGACCGGCTGCTGGTGCCCTCGCCGAAGGTCGCCACCTACGATCTCGAGCCCGCGATGAGCGCGCCAGGAGTCGCCAAGGCAGTCCTGGATCGGATCGCCCAGGGGACCGATGCGTTCATCGTGGTCAACTTCGCCAATGCCGACATGGTGGGCCACACCGGCGTCTTTCCGGCAACCGTGACGGCCGTCGAGGTCGTCGACGCGCAGCTGGGTCGGATCGCGGAGGCCACCCTGGCGCGCGGCGGGGTGCTGGTGGTCACCGCCGACCATGGTAATGCCGAGCTGAAGATCGACCGGCCCACGGGGACGCCGCTCACCGCCCACACCACGAGCCCTGTGCCGATGATCATCGCCGGCGCACGCGGCCTGCGGGCGCTCCGCGACGGCGGCAAGCTCGGCGACCTGGCGCCGACCATACTCCCCCTGGTGGGGTTGCCGGTGCCGGCGGCCATGACCGGCGAGAACCTGGCGAAGGCCTAGGGTCCCGGATCAGAAAATTCGTTGGAAATTCGCGACTTTCTCAAATGAACCTCCGATCCGGGACACTAGCCGCTTACGCCGCCCAATCCTGGTCCAGGCGCGCCCCGAAGGCTGCCGCCAGCCTCGCGTCCTGGATGGCGAGATCGAGTTCGTGATTGCGGGTGAACCCGGAGCGCGACCAGTTGCAGCTCCCGAACACGACCAGAGCATGGTCGAAGATCCCGAGCTTGGCGTGCAGCTTGGTCCCCGGCGGGGCACGGTACAGGCGGGCCTCGACCGACGCGGCCCGCAACGCGGCCATCGACTGCAGGTTCTGGGACTGCCCGGGATCGAGGAGGACGCGGACGCGGATGCCGCGCCCCGCGGCCCGGCTCAGCTCGTCGACGACCAGCGGGTCGGACAGCACATACATCTCGACGTCGATGGTCCGGCGCGCGCCGGCAATGGCGCTCAGGACCGCGTCGCGGATGTCGTGGCCCGGCCGGGTGGCGACCACCCGGACCAGCGCGTCGGGGACGGCGGGCGGGAGCGCCACCGGATCCCCGGCCAGGGTCCGGTCCTGGTCGAAGATCCGTTCCAGGTTGGCGGCGACCGGCCCCTCCGCCAGCAGATCGTAATCGCGGTTCAGCTCAGAGTGGCGCCCCCAATTGATGCCGCCGACGATCGCGATCCGCCGGTCAACGATCAGCAGCTTGACGTGGTCAATGCTCCGCGTCTCGATGGGGAACGCCAGGACGCGGACGCCCGCGGCTTCGAGATCCCCCCAACTCGCCTGGCTCTGCCGTTCGGACGGGTCCATGATGGCGGTGACCGCCACCTGGCGCTGCTGGGCCCGGACCAGGAGCCTCTTCAGGTCGGCGCGCTGGAACTCATACATCTCGACCTCGATGGCTGTCTGGGCCCCGAGCAGCAGGGCGCGGATGGCGCTGAAGGCGCTGGGTCCATCTGGAAGGGGGACCAGCCGGTCAGCACCCGCAGCCACCGGCGGGACGGTCGCCAGGGGAGCCGGGCTGGGACTGGCGCCAGGGTCGATCGCGTCCAGCCGGCTGGGTCCGCATGCCCCCAGGAGGAATGCCAGCCCGATCGCCAACCCCGGCCGCCCGCCCGAGCCGCCCACGCCGGCATAATAACACAAGAGAGTGTATAGGAGGGAGCATAAAGAAGGGCTCACCTGAACTCGCGATCACGTATAATTCAGCGGCCAATGCGCACCTTTTTGGGCATCGTGGAAATGGCACTCGCCGTGCTGGTGGTTGGCGGCGTCCTCCTCCAAACGCCCAAGGCCAGCGGCCTGGGCGGCACCATCGGCGGCGGTGGTGATTCGGGCGGTGGGAACCGGACGAAGCGCGGGCTGGAACGCAACCTCTTCTACACCACCATCGGCCTGGTGGTCCTGTTCGTCGTCATCTCGCTGATCTACGTGCGGGTGTCGCCGGGAGCGTGATCCGCCGGGCGCTGCTCGCCGCGGGGGCGGGCGGCCTGCTGGTCGGGGCGGCCATCCTCGTCTACATTTTTCGGCTGGAGCTGAACGCGCCGGAAAAGCCGCGGGCGGGCGGCCAGTACACCGAAGGCGTGGTGGGCCAGTTGGGGTCCTTCAACCCCCTGTTTGCCCAAGGCCAGGCCAACGCCCTCGACCTGGACGCGCTGCTCTTCGAGCCGCTGGTTCGCCTGCAATCCACCGGACAGGTGGACCGGGTGCTGGCCGGCAGTTGGGACATCAGCCCCGACCAGCGCAGCTATACGTTCGCGTTGCGTCCCGATGCCCGTTGGTCGGACGGCGCGCTGGTCACGGCCGACGATGTCCTCTTCACGGTTCGCACGGTGCAGGATCCGGACTACCCGGGCGTGTTCCTGGGAACCAGCTGGAAGGACATTGTAGCCACGGCCATCGATCCCCAACACGTGCGCTTCACCCTGCCCGGCAAGAATGCCAGCTTCCTGGCGACCCTGGCGCAGCTGGACATCCTGCCGTCGCATGCGCTGGCCGGCCTACCGGTGAGCCAGATTGCGGGCAGCCCGTTCGGGACACACCCCGTCGGGACGGGGCCATTCCGGGTGCGAGACCGCTTGCCGGACGGGGTGGTCCTCGAACGCAATCCCTTCAATCGGCTGCGCCCGTGGCTCGACCGGATCGCGGTGCGCACGTTTCCGGACGAGGCGTCGGCGCTGACCGCGATGGACCGGCACGAGATCGACGCGCTGGCCAACCTCTCCGCCGCCGGCGTCGCCCGGGCGCGCGGCCTGGGCCAGGTGGCCATCTACCAGGCCGCCACCTATCGCTACCTCGAGTTGCTCTTCAACCTCAACGCGGATGTGCCGTACTTCAAGGACGCCCAGGTGCGGCGCGCCATCGCTATGGCGATCAATCGGCAGGCCATCATCGACACCCTGGCAGCCGGCCAGGCGCGAATTGCGGACGGCCCGATCCCCTCCGCGATCACCTGGGCGACGGATCCGACCATTAAGGGTCCGCGGTACGATCCGCTCGCTGCCGCCCAACTGCTCGACCAGGCGGGCTGGAAGGTACAGGACGGGGTGCGCACCAAGGCCGGGGCGCCGATGCACGTCACCCTGGTGGTAGCGCGGGACGTCGCCCCGTTCGAGCAGGTGGGCCGCCAGGTAGCCAGCGATCTCGCCGTCGTCGGGATCGGGGTCGACGTCAGGGCGGTCAGCGCCGACGAACTCATCCGCGTGTACCTCAATCCCCGCACGTTCCAGCTAGCCCTGACCGCCTTCGATAACGGTCCCGACCCTGACGTCTACGCCTTCTGGCACTCGTCGGAGGCGCGCCCCGGGGGCTTCAACTTCGCAGGCGGGAAACGGAATGTCTTCATCGACCTCGACCTCGAGAAGGGCCGGGCCGACACGGACCTGGCGGCGCGGGCGCTCGACTACAAGGACCTGCAGCAGGTCTTCGCCCAGGAGGTGCCCGCCGTCTACCTGTACAGCCCGAACTTCAGCTTCGCGGTCAGCCGGCGGATCAGGGGGGTCCACCTCGATGCCGCGGTGGAGCCCTCGGACCGCTATGCGCACGTGAGCGACTGGTACGTGGAAGTCGGCCGGTGAGTCCCGTACAATCTATAGCTGCCCTTGCGGCTGTGGTGAAATCGGTAAACACGCATGGTTCAGGGCCATGTGGGCGCAAGCCCTTGGAGGTTCAAGTCCTCTCAGCCGCACAGCCCTCCCGCCGGGCGGGATGGACGGCGGCCGAGCGGCGCCGGCTGCGGCAGCTCTCCACCCCGGTCAAGATCCAGGCATACCTCGACCGCATCCCCTACAACACCGAGAAGGACGGAGAAACCCTCCGCTCGCCGCGGCGCGTCCTCCGGGACGGCACCGCCCACTGCATGGAAGGGGCGCTGCTGGCCGCGGCCGCGCTTCAGGCCTCCGGCGGGCGTCCCCTGATCATGGACCTGACGGCCGTCGATGACGATGACCATGTCATCGCGCCGTTCCAGCGTCGCGGCCTCTGGGGCGCGGTGGCCACCAGCAAATTCTCCGGTCTTCGCTTTCGCTCGCCGGTCTATCGGAGCCTGCGCGAGCTCGCCATGTCGTACTTCGAGCCGTACTTCAGCCTGGTCGGGCAGCTGACCCTGCGCGGCTATGGAATCCCCATCGACCTGCGCCGCTTCGACGCGCTCGGGTGGCGGACGTCCGAGGAGGACCTCTGGCCGCTCGCCGACGCCCTGGATCGGCGGCATCACGTGTCCCTGCTCCGTGCGGCTGGCGTCCGCGGCCTGCATCGGGTCGATCGCCGGCTGAAGGCCGCCGGGCTGCTCGGCTATCCGCGATAGGCTCACCCCCTTCAGATTCTTGACATTATTGATACCACTTGTTAACCTTGCCCAGTATCAGGTTCGTGGCAGCTCTAGGGAGGACACTGAATGGCGATAGCGACCGCTGGCAAAGGCCCACAGCCCAAGGGGCCCGACGTTCCTCTGGAGGTCGTGCAATCCCTGCTGACCCGGGTGATCTGGCAAGCCGTGGCCGACCTGAGCACACCCGGATACCGTCGCGAGGCGGAGCAGTTCTTTGACAGCGAGACGTTCGCCGAGTACTGCGACATCCTGGGCTGGAATGTGCGCCGAGCCCGCGACAGCCTTCGCAACTTTGTCAATCGCGGCGGCCGGATTTCCGGCAATCACCTGCTCCCCACGGACCGGTCGGGCCAGCCGCTCTTCCCCAATACCAGCCATCGCCGACCGGCGCGCCAGCAGCCGCTGCTGCCGGAGATCGTCCTCAGCCAGCCCGCGTTTGGATA
>DASQAY010000326.1:0-8800 GCA_035635515.1 Candidatus Eiseniibacteriota bacterium
GCTCATCTCCGCGATCACCGGCCGTCCGGGGCTCAACTCGCTGGTGACCAGGCCGAGGTCCGCACCAGACCAGCCGGTGCAGTTTCCGAGTGCGGGGCGGGCGGGTTTGCCCGCCGCCGGGTTGCCAGAAACCCCACAGGCGGCCCGCCCGGTTTTCTTTCTCGAATCCAGGCCCGGATCTACGCGGCTTGCTTCTGGCCGGCTTTCCGGGCGGTAGCGCGCTCGATCCGCTTCTCCTTGGCCTTGCGGCCGCGGCGCACGTGTGCCTTCATCCGGCGCGTATAACTGGCCGCCCTGGCGATGCCTGCGGCAGCCAGTGACCACTTGAAGGTGCCTTCGGCAGCATGTAACTGGCTGGCGGGCCAGGGCTGGCGGCGCCAGCTATCACGGCTCGGTAACATGGTCTCTAGTGAGTGATCCCCGGCCCATCGGCGTCTTCGACTCGGGCGTCGGCGGGCTGACGGTTCTACGCGAGCTGCAGCAGCAGCTGCCGGCAGAGTCGACCATCTACTTCGCCGACCTCGGCCACTTCCCCTATGGCCCACGCTTCCAGGGGCAGGTCCGGCAGTTCTCGCTGCGCATCATCCGCTTTCTGGAAGAGCTCGACGTCAAGCTGGTGGTAATCGCCTGCAACACGGCCACCGCCGCGGCCCTCAACGCCGCCCGGGAGACCTTCGACATCCCCATCGTGGGGGTGATCACGCCCGGCGCCCAGGCGGCCGTCCAGGCCACCCGCAACAAGAAGATCGCGGTCATCTCCACAGAAGGGACCATGCAGAGTGGGGAGTACCTGCATGCCATCAAAGAGGCCAACCCCACCATCGGCGTCATGCCGCGGGCGGCGCCCGGCCTGGTGGAGCTGGTCGAGCGGGGCCAGGCGCAAGCGCCCGAGGCGGAGGCCGCCCTCCGCCTGGCGCTGGCCGAGATCATCGAGTTCGCGCCCGACACCCTCATCCTGGGCTGCACCCACTACCCGCTATTGCGCCCCTTGATCGAGAAAGTGACCGAGGGCACGATGACCATCGTCGACTCCGCCCACACCACGGCGGCGCGGGTGGCCCGGGTGCTGGCCGCCAACGGGCTTGCTGCCGACGGCGACGAGCCGGCCCGGCACCAGATGTACGTCACCGGGTCGCCCGACCAGTTCCTAAAGACGGCCCACATCCTGTTCGAAGGCGCCCTCCCGCCGATCCAGACGGTGAGCCTGGAACTGGTGGAGCAGATCGGCTCGCGCGAGGCGGTCGGCTAGGGCACGCTCCCGCGCCATATCGAGCCCGCCACAATCGGGCCAGCGCTGGATAGGAATTGCTCCGGGGGGCTCCCTAGGATAGGGTTAGGCGAGCGCATGAGTGTGACCCGCACGGATTTCCTCGCCCCGGTCCAGGCCGAGCTCGACGACTTCGAGCGGCGCCTGCACGCCGTGGTCCACGCCGACATGGGTCCCCTGGCCAACGCCATGCAGCAAATTCTGGATGCCGGCGGCAAACGGATCCGGCCGGCGCTGGTCATCCTGGCCGCCCACCTCGGCCAGCCTCGAATCGAGGACGTCTTCCGGACCGCCATGGCGATCGAGTTCATCCACAACGCCACCCTGATCCACGACGACCTGATCGACCATGCGCCCACCCGGCGCGGACTCCCCACCATCCACGAGGTGCTCGGTCCCGGCCCCGCCGTCATCATCGGCGACTACTACTTCGCCAAGGCCGCCAATCTCATGGCCCAGGTCGGGGATCCCCAGATCGACGTGCGCCTCTCGCAGGCCGTGATGACGATCTGCTACGGGGAGATGCTCCAGTTCACTACCCAGCGCAAGTACGAGCAGACGGAGGAGGAGTATTACGCCAAGATCGGGCGCAAGACCGCGGTCTTGATGGCGACATCCACCTTCTGCGGCGCGGTGACCAGCGACCAGCCCAAGGAGGCGGTGGCGGCGTTGGAGCGCTACGGCCACCTGCTCGGAATGGCATTCCAGATCGCGGACGACGTGCTCGACTACCTGGCCACGGAAGCCGAAGTCGGTAAGCCGGTCGGCAATGACCTCAAGGAAGGGACCGTCACCCTGCCCCTGATGCTGGCTCTCCAGGACCCGGGCGTCGACGGCGGGTTGCGGCGGGTGCTGGACCGGCCCATTCTGACTGACTCCGACTACGCCGAGGTGGTCTCCATCGTCCGCCACTCACGGGCGATCGATGAGTCGTACGAGGTCGCCCGCCGGTTCGGCGAGCAGGCGCGCGCAGCGCTGGAGGTGTTCCCGCCGTCCACGTACAAGGACGCGCTGGAGGAGCTGACTCATTACGTCGTCCGCCGCCGCAATTAACCGGCCGTGGTCAGACGGCCGGCTCCAAGCTTGGGCCTGATGACTCAGCTTGCCCGGTACGCGCCCCCCTACGACCAGCCGGGCCTGACATCATGCATGCGCGTGTCCGGGCTGGGCCCCAGCGCCGGTCTCCTCCCCGAGGGCGGGTGCCGCGAAATACCTTGTGCACGGCAGTTGACCGCTCACGATCCCGGCGGTGGCTTCGCCTCATGTGCTAGCTTCGATACGAGTGCCTGACACGCATTTCGTCCTGGTCGGCCTGAGTCACCGGACCGCTCCCCTCGAGGTGCGCGAGCAGGCGTCCGTCCCTGACGCCAGTGTGGGCGAGTGCCTGCAGCGACTCGCCGACCGGGACCTGCTGGATGCCGGTGCGCTGCTCTCCACCTGCAACCGCACCGAGCTCTACGCCGTGTCGTCCAACGCCGCAGCCGATGACCGGCTGCTGCGGGCGTTCGGCGAATGGCCCCACCAGCTGCCCTTCGAGACCTGGCGCCGCTACGCCTATCACCTGGCCGACGCCCAGGCGATGGAGCATCTCTTCCGCGTGGCGGCCGGTCTCGACTCGATGGTGCTGGGCGAGGGCCAGGTGCTGGGCCAGCTGAAGCAGGCGCTCGACCAGGCGCAAAGAGCGGGAACGCTGGACGCCACGCTGCACGTCATCCTGCGGGGCGCGATCCGCGCCGGCAAGCGGGTGCGGGACCAGACTGAGCTGGGCCGGAGCGCGGTGTCGGTCAGCCACGTGGCCGTGCTGCGCGCCCGCGAGGTCCTGGGGGATCTTTCCGGCCGCAGCGTCCTGCTGGTCGGAGCGGGGGCCATGAGCGAGATCGCGGTCCGCCTCTTCCGCAACCAGGGCATCCGGCACGTGCACCTGGCCTCCCGCACCCTGCAGCGGGCCGACGAGTTTGCCCGGCCGCTGGGGGTGGAGGCCATCGACTTCGCGGCGCTGGAATCGGTGGTCCCCGAGGTCGACGTGATCCTGACCTCGAGCAGCGCGCCCTATGTGCTCTTCGATCGGGAGCGCATCGAGCGATTCCAGGCGTTGCGGGGCGGCCGCCCGCTGGTGATCGTGGACATCGCCGTCCCCCGTGACGTGCACCCGGACGCCAGCAGCGTCCCGGGGGTCTCGCTGGCCAACATCGATGACCTGCGCCTGGTGGCGGAACGGAACCTGCGGGACCGCGCGGCGGCCGCGCCGGCGGCGGAACGAATCGTCGAAGAGGAGCTGGCCCGAACTCACGCCAGCTTGCAGGCCCGCCAGGCCGGCCCCTTGATCGGCGCGCTCGTCCGGCGGGCGGAGCGGATCCGTGACGACGAGGTCGACCGGGCGCTGTCGCACCTGCCCCTGGCCGATGCCGCCACCCGGAAAGCCCTGCACGGGCTGGCGGATGGGTTGACGGCCAAGCTGCTGCACTCGCCCATTCGCCACCTGCGGGAGACGCCGACACCCAGCGTGGATGCCGCGGTCCTGCAAGACGCCTTCGACCTGACCGACCCGGAATGATCCGGCTGGCGACCCGAGGGAGCGCGCTGGCGCTCGTGCAGGCGCGCATGGCTGCCGACGCCCTGCGCCGGCTGCATCCGGGGGAAGTCTTCGAGCTGACGCCTATCGAAACCCGCGGGGATCGGATGCCGGGCGTGGCCCTGACCGAGGTGCAGCAGGAAGGCGTCTTCGTGAAGGAACTGGAGCAGGCCCTGCTCGATGGCCGTGCGGACGTGGCGGTTCACTCGGCCAAGGACCTGCCCACGCTGGTCGCGCCGCCGCTGGTGCTGGCCGCTTTTCTGCCGCGGGCCGATGCCCGCGATGTCCTGATCACGCGGACCGGTCAGGAGCTCCGCGCCCTGCCGGCTGGTTCTCGGATAGGGACCGGCAGCCCCCGCCGGGCCGCGCAACTCCGCGCCCTGCGTCCGGACCTGGAGGTGGTGCCGATCCGAGGCAACGTCGATACCCGCATCCGCAAGGTGCAGGAGGGCGCGGTGGACGCCGTCGTCCTGGCGGCGGCCGGCCTCGAACGCCTGGGCCGGGCGGCCGAGGTGACGGAATGGCTGCCGTTCGATGCCATGCTGCCGGCACCCGGGCAGGGCGCGCTCGCGCTCCAGGCGGTCGAGGGAACGGTTGCCTGCCGGCTGGCCCGCCAGGCCGATGACGACGCCACCCGGCGGGCGGTGGAGGCCGAGCGGCTCCTGCTCCGGCGGCTGGGCGGCGGCTGCCTGACGCCGGTGGCGGCCTACGCCGTGCTGGATGGGAACCGCCTGCACCTGCGGGCAGCCGTCCTGTCGGCATCCGGTCGGGACGCCTGCCGGGCCGAAGCTTCCGCGCCGGACGGGGAGGCCGCCGTCGAGGCCGTCCTGACAGGGCTGCGGGAGCAGGGCGCCGAACGCCTGCTTCGCGACGACCGTCTTGAGCGCCGCCCGCTGGCCGGGCTGCGCGTCCTGGTCACCCGGGCCGGCCCACAGGCATCCGGGTTTGCCGATAGACTGCGGCAGGCGGGCGCCGAGGTCACCCGCGTGCCGACCATCGACATCCAGCCGCTGGACGCCCGGGCCGATCCTCGCCTGGGAAACCTGGGTCGGTACGACTGGATCGTGTTCACCAGCGCGAACGGCGTGGCGGCCTTCGCCCAGCTGCTCGATGAGCTGGGCGTGCAGTTCCCCGCCGCCCGGCTAGCCGCCATCGGTCCCGAGACCGCCGCGGCCATCCGCGAGGCCGGCTACCGGCCAGACCTCGTTCCGCAGCAATTCGTCGCGGAGTCCCTGGCCGAGGCGCTGCCGGCCGCCACTCGCGTCCTCGTGCCCCGCGCCGCCGGCGCCCGCGACGCGCTTCCCGACCGGCTGCGGCAGCGGGGCAGCACCGTCGACGTGCTCGAGCTGTATCGCGCGGTCGCGCCGCCAGGCCTCGCCGCCGCGCTGAACCGGGTCCTGGGCGACCTCGACGTGGTCACCTTCACCAGCTCCTCAACGGTGCGCCACTTCGTCGAGGCGGTGGGGCACGACCTGCCGCCGCACGTTCGGGTGGCCTGCATCGGCCCGATCACGGCGGCCACCGCCCGCGACGCGGGACTGCCGGTTGCTATCATCGCCGAGGAGTACACGACGCAAGGCCTGGTGGACGCGCTGATCCGCGATCGCCTGGCAAGCACCGCACCATGAGCTTTCCCACCGAACGCCCGCGACGTCTGCGTGCCCGGCCGGCGCTGCGCCGGCTGGCCCGCGAAACCGCGCTGTCTCCGACCGACCTGATCTACCCCATGTTCGTGCGCGAGGCGATCACCGAACCCGTCCCCATCGAGGCCATGCCGGGGCAGGTCCAGCACTCGCTCGACTCGCTGGCG
This sequence comes from Candidatus Eiseniibacteriota bacterium, assembly GCA_035635515.1. Classification (GTDB taxonomy): domain Bacteria; phylum Chloroflexota; class Dormibacteria; order CF-121; family CF-121; genus CF-121. The sequence goes on from DASQAY010000326.1 coordinate 5,650, forward strand.
CGCGAGGTGGAGTCGGCGCTCCGCCTCGGGGTGCAGAGCTTTGTCCTGTTCGGCATCCCGGCGGTCAAGGACGGTGGCGGCAGCCAGGCGTGGGACGAGGCCGGCATAATCCAGCAGGCGCTGCGCCGGTTGCGCGACGCGTTCGGCGGCGACCCGGTGCTGATCGCCGACCTCTGCCTGTGCGAGTACACCGACCACGGCCACTGCGGCGTCCTCGACGGCGACCGGGTGGACAACGACCGCACGTTGGCGGTCTACCAGCGGATCGCCACCGCCCAGGCCGACGCCGGGGCGGACGTGATCGCTCCGTCGGGCATGATGGACGGCCAGGTGGCCGCCATCCGGTCGTCCCTCGACGCCGCGGGCTTCGAGGACCGGGCCATCCTGGCCTACGCCGCCAAGTACGCGTCGGCCTTCTATGGCCCCTTCCGGGAGGCGGCCGGCTCCGCGCCGCGACAGGGCGACCGGCGCGGTTACCAGATGGATCCGGCCAACGCGCGCGAGGCGGTTCGCGAAGTCCGGCTGGACATCGCCGAGGGCGCGGACATCGTGATGGTCAAGCCGGCGCTGGCCTACCTCGACGTCATCCGCCGGGTGCGCGAGGCCATTGAGCTGCCCCTGGCGGCCTACAACGTGAGCGCCGAGTACGCCATGGTGAAGGCCGCTGCGGCCCACGGCTGGATCGACGAACGGCGGGTGATCCGCGAGATCTTGCTTGGGATTCGGCGGGCCGGCGCGGACATGGTCATCACCTACCACGCCCGCGAAGCCGCCGCCGATATTCCGTGCTGGGAGGAACTGGGTTGAGCCAGGAAGAGAAGGTCTCACCGTGGCAGGTGATCGCGACCCTGGGCCTGCTGGGGGCCGCGGTCGTGGTCGCCGGCATCTACTTGACGCGAACGGTGGGGAGCACCCCCGGCTCGGCGCCCACCCCGACTCCGACCGCGACGCCCTCGGCGAGCGTGGCGCAAATTGCTGCCGGACCGACCTGCGGCCCGCTGAAATTCGGGGCCGTCCTCACGCCGCTCCCCGGGGATGCCGGCCTGCACACGTACGCCGCGGCGCCGCCGTCCATCATCAACGTGGCCCACAAGTACCTGGCCACCATCGTCACGCCCCGCGGCACGATGGCGCTGTGCCTGGACCCGGCGCTGGCGCCGGTGACGGTCAACAACTTCGTGTTCCTGGCTCGCAACCAGTTCTACGACGGCCTGAAGTTTCACCGGGTGGAAGCGGGCTTCGTCATCCAGGGGGGCGATCCCAAGGGCGACGGCACCGGCGGTCCCGGGTACCAGTTCGCCGACGAGCCGGTCCGCAGCCAGTACGCAAAGGGCTGCGTGGCCATGGCGAATTCCGGCCCGAATACGAATGGCAGCCAATTCTTCATCTGTACCGCGGACGATCAGCAGGTGCTCACCCAGAACCCCCAGAAGACCTACAACCTTTTCGGGTTCGTCCAGACCGGGATGGACGTGGCCCTCAAGGTCCAGGTGGGGGACGTCATGACCAAGGTGACGGTGCAGGAGCAAACGCCGTGAGCGGCTGCGCGGGGCTGGCGTTCGGACCGGCGCTCGAGGCCTCTGGGGCATCCGGCCAGCGGCGCTTCACCGAGCCGCCCGCCATGCAGATCGATCCCCGCAAGCGCTACCAGGCCGTGATCAAGACGGGCAAGGGGACCATCACCCTCTGCCTGGATCCTGCCCTGGCGCCCAAGACCGTGAACAACTTCGTCTTCCTGGCGCGCAATCTTTACTACGACAACCTGACCTTCCATCGCGTGGTGCCCGGCTTTGTCATCCAGGGCGGATGTCCGCGCGGCGACGGCACCGGCGGACCGGGCTATCGCTTCTCGGACGAGCCGGTCAAAGAACCTTACGTCGAAGGGGCGGTGGCCATGGCGAATTCCGGGCCCAACACCAATGGCAGCCAGTTCTTCATCACCAACGCTGACGCCTCTGGGATGGACCGCAAGTACAACCTCTTCGGCCACGTGGAGTCAGGGATCGACGTGGTCAAAGCCATCAAGGTCGGTGACGTGATGCAGTCCGTCACCGTGCATGAGCAAACGTAGGCTGACGACCCGCTCGGAGGAGCTGCTCAAACAGGCCCTGGCGCTGATCCCCGGCGGCGTGAACAGCCCCGTCCGGGCATTCCGCGCCGTTGGCGGGACCCCGCCCTTCATCACGCGTGGCGATGGTCCCTGGGTCTGGGATGCGGACGGAAGGCGATATCTCGACCTGGTCGGCTCCTGGGGACCGCTGATCCTGGGCCACCGGCACCCGGCGGTTCTGGCAGCCCTGCGCGACCAGCTGGAGCGTGGCTGGACCTTCGGCGCCCCGACCGAGGGAGAGGTCCGGCTGGCCACCACCATCCGAGAGCGGATGCCGTCGGTCGAGATGCTGCGGCTCGTGAGCTCCGGGACGGAGGCGACGATGTCTGCGGTCCGGCTGGCCCGGGCCGCCACCGGCCGGTCCAAGATCCTGAAGTTCGCTGGCGGCTATCACGGCCACGCCGATCCGCTGCTGGTGGAGGCCGGCTCGGGCGTAGCGACCCTGGGCATCCCGGGCACGCCGGGCATCACCCCCGGCGCCGCCGGGGACACCATCGTGGTTCGCTACAACGCTTTACCCGAGGTCCAGACGGCCTTCGAGCGCTGGCCGCAGGCGATTGCCGCCGTGATTGTGGAGCCAGTGGCGGGCAACATGGGCGTGGTGCCCCCCGGGCCCGGGTTCCTGGCCGGGCTTCGCGACCTGACCCGGCGCGAAGGGACGCTGCTGATCTTCGACGAAGTGATCACCGGCTTTCGGGTGGCCCGCGGCGGGGCGCAGGCTCGCTACGGGGTCACCCCGGACCTCACCTGCCTGGGCAAGGTCATCGGCGGCGGGCTGCCAGTCGGCGCCTACGGCGGCCGCCGCGACCTGATGGAGCTGGTCGCCCCCGCCGGTCCCGTGTACCAGGCCGGCACCCTGTCCGGCAACCCACTGAGCGTTGCGGCGGGGCAGGCCACAATCGACCAGCTGGACGACGCCGTGTACCAGCGCCTGGAGGCGGCCGGGCAGCAGGTCGCGGACCTGATCACCAGGGCGGCGGCGGAGGCTGGCGTGCCCATGACCGTGAATCGCGTGGGTTCACTGCTCACCCCGTTCTTCAC
>DASQAY010000327.1:0-7632 GCA_035635515.1 Candidatus Eiseniibacteriota bacterium
CACCAGGAGCTGGCCGACAAGCATCCCTGCGTCGGCCTGACCCGGTCCATCGGCCTGTTCGGCATCCTGGAGCTGGTCCGCGACCGTCGAACCATGGAGCCGCTGGCCCCGTTCAACGGGACGTCCGACGAAATGAAAGCCATCGCCAAGTATTTTCGCGAGCACGGGCTCTACACCTTCCTGCGCTGGCACAGCATCATGACCAATCCCCCGCTGTGTGTCACCCAAGACGAGCTCGACGAGGGCTTCGCCATCATCGATAAGGCGCTTGACATCGCGGACCAGGGCGTGCGGCGCTAGGCCCAAGTTCTTGCCTCGCGACGCCGGCGCTTTCCGACGTGCGACCAATCGTCGCGCTTCGTCCCCGATCGCAGCTACGCGAAGGTCTGTGGGTCATCGCCGCCTCTGGCGGCGCGCGTACTTCGTCAGCCGGTCAACGCTGGCGCAGCGAGTGTCCTCCAGGTGAAGGTCACGGCTGAGGCGGCGCGTCGCTTTCTTGTCGCGCGGCACTTCCTCGCGCCTGCGCGGTCTCTCGCGGGAGGCCTCGAGGGGGTGCTCAAGGTCTTCCGGAAGCTCGGCTCGATCCAGTTCGACCCGATCGCGGTCGCCGGCCGGAGCCACGACCTCGTGCTGCACGCGCGCGTCGCCGGCTACGAGCCCGCCTGGTGCGACTCGCTCTACGAACGCCGTGAGATCTTCGAGGTGACCAACAAGGCGCTGTCGTTCGTCCCGACGAGCGAGTTCCCCTGGTTCCGTCTGGGCTGGGGCCGCAAGGGACCCCGCTTCCACGCCGGGGTCCTCGCCGAGAACGCCGCGGTGGCCGAGCGCGTGCTCGGGCGGATCCGCGCGGAAGGCGCGCTGTCGGCGCTCGATTTCGAGCCCGAGCACGGAGCGCCGAAGGATTGGTTCGGGATGCCAGAGAACGTCGTGCGCGCCGTGCTCGAGGCGTACACGGTCACGGGCGTGCTCGGCCTCGCACGGCGCGATGACAACCTCCGGTACTACGACCTCCTCGAACGGCTGCTCCCGGCCGAGCTGCTCGCGCACGAGGTGCCGGTGAGAGAACAGCTCCGGCACAAGCTCCTGTCCCGGTACCGCGCCCACGGCCTGCTCGGCGCCGGCGGCGCCGGCGGCACGTTCGCCCGCATCGCCCCGCCGAAGTCGACCCCGGAGCGGCCGGGGCGCAACGCGCTGCTCGAGGAGCTGGTCGAGCTCGGTGCGGTCGTGCCCGTCGACGTCGAGGGCGTGCGCGGCAAGCGCTTCGTCCTCGGCGAGGAGCTCGCGCTACTGCAGGCGCCGCCTGAGCCGACGCCCTCCGTCGCGTTCATCGCCCCGTTCGACTCGCTGCTGTGGGACAACGCCCTCGTCGCGAGCCTATTCGACTTCGACTACGTGTGGGAGGGCTTTTTCCCGCCGGCAAAGCGCCGTTGGGGCTGGTACGTGCTCCCGATCTCCTTCGGCGACCGCTTCGTCGGCCGGATCGAACCGCGGATCGACCGGGACCGAGCCCGCGTGGAGGTGCTCGACGTCTGGTGGGAGGATGGCTTCGCGCCGCGCCGCGCCGACGGGTTCGTCGACGCGATGCGCGACGCCCTCGGCGCGTACCTGCGCTTCGCAGGCGCGGGCCGTCTCGAGTGGGCAGCGCACCTCGGGTCCGAGAAGCGGCTCTTCCTCGCCCGCCCGTGACCGAGACCTCGCCGGGAGGGAAAAGGAGAGCGCCGAGAAGTCCGGCCGCTACAAGGGACGCGAGGAAGAAGTCGCGGCTCGGACCGTGAACAAGATTCGGGCCGAGAGGGGCGAGACAAACAGCTCGCGAAGCAAGTCCCGGAAGAAGCCGTCTCGCTGATCCGGACTAAGATGGGCTGTCCGTAAATTGCCCCTCCCCTACCCCTCCCCGGGGAGGAGGGGAGGATTAGTTGCCTGCTCCCCAACGGAGGGGGAGGATTCGGGGATTAGAGAGGAGCCCATGGCGGAAGCGGAGGATACCCGGCGCGCCGGTCGGATCCTGGTGCGCAAGGGCCTGGAGGGGCAGACCGAGGACCGGCGCCTGCTGGAGCGCCAGCCGGCGGCCGTGGATCCGTACGAGGCCGACCCCTGGCGGGTGCTCCGCATCCAGGCCGAGTTTGTGGAGGGCTTCGACGCCCTCGCCCATGTGGGGCCGGCGGTGACCGTCTTTGGGTCGGCGCGGGTCAAGCCGGATGACCCTATGTACGGCTCCGCCCGGCAGATCGCCGCCGGCCTGGCGCGCGCCGGGTTCGCGGTGATCACGGGGGGTGGGCCCGGCATCATGGAAGCCGCCAACCGGGGCGCCCGCGAGGGTGGGGGTCTGTCCGTCGGCTGCAACATCGAGCTCCCGTTCGAACAGGACATGAACGCCTACGTGGACCTGGGCATCGAGTTCCGCTATTTCTTCGTGCGCAAGATGATGTTCGTCAAGTACGCGGAGGCGTTCATCATCTTTCCGGGCGGGTTCGGCACCCTGGACGAACTGTTTGAGTCGCTCACCCTCATCCAGACCGGCAAGATCGTGCACTTCCCGGTGGTGCTGTTCGGCTCTGCCTACTGGAAGGGCCTGCTGGACTGGATCCGTGACCCGGTCCTCAAGGAGGCGAAGATCTCGCCCGACGATCTCGACCTGATGATCGTCACCGACGACGTGGACGAAGCCGTCCAGGCGGCCCGGCTCTACTTCGAACGCAAGAGCCAGGGCACCCCGCCGAAAAAGCGGGCCCGACCGCGGAAGAGCGACGCCCAGTGACCCCGGCCGCGCTGGAGCTATCGTTCCTGGAGGACGGCGCGCAGCCGGCCGAGCGCACGGCGGGAGAGCTGGCCAGCTTCATCGGCGCGGCACAGCAAACGCTCGAAATCGCGATCTACGACCTCAACCTGGCCGGGGCGCCGGCGGACATGGTGCGCGATGCCATTCGCGCGGCGGCCGCCCGCGGTGTCGCGGTGAGGCTCATCTACAACGTCGACTTCGCCTACCCGATCCCGGTGCCGCCGCCGCCGGAGAATAACTCCGCCTACATCGACGACCTCGGGGTGCCGGCGCACCCGATCTCTGGCGTGCCATCACTGATGCACCACAAGTATGTGATCCGCGATGCCGCCACTCCGGAGGGTGTGGTCTGGACGGGCTCCAGCAACTGGACCAACGACTCGTGGACGCGGGAGGAGAACCTGATCCTGAGGCTCCCCTCGGCACCCCTGGCGCTTGAGTACCGCCGGAATTTCGAGGAGCTGTGGAGCACCGGCCGGGTGGACACGTCCGGGCGGTACGACCTGGCGCCCCAGGACGTCCCGTACGTCTCGGGGAACGTTCGCACGCGGGTCTGGTTCTCGCCCGGACGCGGCCGCCAGATCGCGCACGTCATTGCCGACCGGATCGGACGCGCCCGGCAACGCGTGCGGCTGTGCTCGCCGGTCATCACCGCCGGCCCGATCCTGGGCACCCTGGCAGAGCTCAACACCCGCCACCCGGTGGACGTGAAGGGGGTGTACGACCGGACGCAGATGGCAGAAGTGCTCAGCCAGTGGCGGGTCGATCCGCACGCCACCTGGAAGGTGCCCGTGTTGACGGCGATCGTGGCCCGCCTCCCCTTTGCCTCGAAGGTGACCACACCGTATGCGCCGGGCAGTGTCCACGACTACATGCACGCCAAGATCACGGTGGTGGATGACGTGGTGCTGACCGGCAGTTACAACCTGTCGCATTCGGGGGAGGACAACGCCGAGAACGTGGTGGAGCTCAAGAATGCGGCGCTGGCCGACGTGTTTGCTAAGTTCATCGACCACCTGTTCGACCGGTATGGGCCTGCCCCCGCCGGGGGTCAGCCGCCAAAATAAGACCTATGGCTAGCCATCGCTGGGCGCTGCGGGCCGGAGCGGGAGTGGTCCTGGCCAGCGTGCTCCCGCCGCTCGCTGATGGCTCGGCTTACCTGATGGCCGTGCACATGCTGGCCCACATGCTCCTGATCGTGGGGGCAGCACCGCTGCTCGCCTACGGCCTGGTCGAGATGATCGACCGGCCGCCGCGACGGCTGGCCCTCTGGGTGGGTCATCCACTCCTCGGGTTGGCGGCGTTCAACGGCGTCCTCCTCTTCTGGCAGCTGCCGGGACCGGTGGCCGCCATGGCGCAGTATCCGGCGGTGCACCAGCTGGCTCATGTCTCGTTGCTGGCCTCCGCGATTTGCCTGTGGTACCCGGTCGTGCGGCCGTTGGGGGGACCCGGATCGATCAGTCGGATCGGCCGCATCGGCTACCTGCTGCTGGCCGGAGTTCCGCCCACCATCCCGGGCATGATCCTGGTCCTGGCCCGGCGTCCGCTCTACGCCGGCTACCCAGGGGCGTTCGGCCTGTCTGCGTTGGAGGACCAGCAACTGGCCGGGCTGGTGCTGTTCGGGACGGCCAAACTGGCGCTGGTGGCAGGCACGCTGGTCGCCATCTGGCAGCTGCTCACGCCCCAAGCCGAGCCGCCCGACGATGGCGATGGTGGTGGCCGCCGACCGGTCGAGCCACCGGTGGCGCCCGCCTGGCTGAGTCGGCTGGACGAGCCGCTGCCGGCCGAGCCTTCGGTGCGCGTCCGGGTCGCGGCCCCTACACCAGGGGCCAGGGATAGGCCCAGCGCGACGGGGGTTCCGGATAGCGGTCGAGCTGGGCCAGCTCTTTGGCCCGACGGGCCAGCGCGCGGATCTCCTCGCGGCTGAGCAGCGTCCCCAGCGACCTGGTCAGCGGATCGGACGTCCGAAGGCACCCCGCCAACCGAGCCGCGTCCGCCTTGAGCCGCTCGGGGACCGCGTCGCCGGCGAAGTCCCAGATGACGGTCCGCAGCTTGGGCAGGGGATGAAAGGTGAGGCCGTTGTCGACGCCCCAGATGTGACCGTCCGCGTCCAGCAGGCAATGCCCGCTCTTGCGGTCGGCGTTGTTGACAATCCAGTCGAAGGCCGCTATGACCCGAAAGTCCGCCTGGTGCTTGGGCATCATGGTGAAGTAGTGCTGCAGGAAGTCGGCGTCGACGAAGAGCTGGAGCGACCCGGCGCCCAGCTGGCCACTCGTGCGATAGACGGTCGGTGGGACAAGGCTCCACCCCAGGGCCTCGCTGACCAGGTAGGCCGCCACTTCGCGCTTGCCCAGCGTCCCCTCCGGGAAATCGTCGAGCGGGGTCTCCCCCTGGGCGGGCTTATAGACGGCCAGTGTCTCCTGGCCTTCAGGGCCGACCTCGGCCAGGTACGTGTAGTTCGAGCAGTCGGGCATCAGGCCCCGGATCCGAATCGGCCCCGTCTCTAAAGCCAGGAGGGCGGCCGCCTGGTCCCGCATCAGGCGTGGTGACCGTTGGCCCGGGGACAGATTCCGCCGTCGTGGTCGACGGGGCCGCCGCAGATTGGACAGGGTGGCCGGCCGGCGGCCACCACGGCCAGCGCCTGGTGGACGAGCGCCCGCATCTGAGGGAGAGTGGCGCCGAAGCGGCCGACCGCCGGCTCCTGGCCCTCTTCCACCAGCTCCATCAGGGAGACGTCGAAGCGCTTGTCCCCCTCGTCATACGCCAGCGTCATGGCGCCCACCACCCAGGCGGCCACCAGCGGCTCCTGCAAGGGTGGCGTCTTGGACAATTCGACGGTCCTCGACTCCGGGATCAGCGCGAACAGCCGGTCGGCCAGCACCTTCAGCTGTTCCTTCTCCACCTTCAGGGTGACCACGCCGCCGGCGTGCGAAATCTGCAGGAAGAAAACCCGCTTGCCCGGCGGACCCAGCGCCCCGGCCGCCAGCCGATTCACCGAGTCGAATTCGAAGCTCTCCGAGGGCACGGCTCTATTGTCGCTGAGGCTTCCTTAGAATGAGATGTGTCCCGCTACGTGAATCCGCGCTTCTGGCACCGGAACCTGACCACTTTCCAGAAGCTCGTGATCGCCAACAGCGCCATCATCATCGTGGGCGCAGTCGGCGGCCCCTTGATCACCCTGGAGGTCACCCGGGCGCTCCTGCCGGTGCTGTTGATCTTCCTGTTGGGGGGGCTGATCACCATCCTGGTCGTCAACTTCCTCATCCTGCGGGTCGCCTTCCGTCCGCTGCGCGAGCTGGAGTCGACGATGGCCGCCGTGCAGCCGGGGGTGAACGAGCCGCGGGCGCGGGCGGACTTCGCCGATCCCGACGTGCGCCGGCTGGCCAGCCTGTTCAACTCCATGCTGGATCGGCTGGAGGAGGAACGCTTGCAGGTCGCCGAGCGAGTGATGCAGGCGCAAGAGCGAGAGCGGCAGCGGGTGGCCCGGGAGTTGCACGATCAGACGGGACAGACCCTGACCCACGAGATCATCAGCCTGGATCTTCTCCTCGAGCGGACGGCGGACTCGGAGGCTCGCCAGCAGATCGAAGCGGTCAAGCGGACCCTCGAACAAACCCTGGAGGAGGTGCACCGGATGGCCCAGGACCTCCGCCCGTCGGTGCTGGACGACCTAGGCCTGGTCCCCGCGCTGCGCACCCTCGCCCGGCAGGGGGCTGGGCCGGAGGTGCGCCTGCAGGTGGAGGGCTTGCACGGGAGGCTTCCGCTCCCGATCGAGACCGCCCTCTACCGGATCGCCCAGGAAGCCCTGATCAACGCCGTGAAGTACGCGCGGGCGGCCCACATCGATATTCGGCTCGAGGCCCATGACGGCACAGGTGTCCGGCTCTCGGTGCGCGACGACGGGGTGGGGTTCGATCCGCGCCGGCTGCCAGCTACGGCCGAGGCGGGGCGAGCCGGCCTCGGGCTCTTTGGGATGCGGGAGCGGGCCACCCTGCTGCACGGGACGCTGGAGGTCCATTCGCAACCGGCGAAAGGGACGGAGATCATCGTCCAGCTCCCCCTCGAGGAAACGCATGCCGCCTGAGCAGCGGCCGATCCGCGTCATGCTGGTGGAAGACCACAACCTGGTGCGCGCGGGCATTCGGGCGGTCATTCACGGCCAGAGTCAGATCCAGGTCATCGCTGAGGCCACCGAGGGCCGGGAGGCCATCCGCCTGGCCCGGCAGACCTGTCCCGATGTGGCCGTGGTGGACGTGGCTATGCCCGGCATGTCCGGCATCGAGGCGACCCGTGAGATCCGGCGCCTGTGCCCGCAGACGCAGGTGCTGATCCTGACCGCGCATGACAACGAGGAATATTTTTTCCAGACGCTGAAAGCGGGTGCCGTCGGGTACGTGCTCAAGAAAGCCGCGGCCTCTGACCTGATTGCCGCCATCGAGGCGGCCAGCAAGGGCGAGCCCTACCTCTATCCATCGGTAGCACGGTTGCTGGTCTCCGATTACCTGCAGCGCGCCCCGGAGCGGGAGACCTTCGAGCCGCTCAGTGATCGCGAGCGCGAGGTCTTACGCCTGGTGGCGGAAGGCAAGACCAACCGTCAGATCGCGGACGGCCTCTTCCTCAGCATCAAAACGGTGCAGACCCACCGCGATCACATCATGAAGAAGCTGCACATGCACGATCGCACCGAGTTGGTCAAGTACGCGATCCGAAAAGGCCTGATCGAGGCCGACTCCTAGCCGGCCTGGTCGACGTCGAGGTCGTGGATGGCGGCGATCGCGCCGACGCGTCCGCGCCGCGCGATCAGGCTGTACACCACAGGCACCACGACCAGGGTAAAGACGGTGGAGGTGATC
>DASQAY010000328.1:0-2021 GCA_035635515.1 Candidatus Eiseniibacteriota bacterium
TCGCTTTAGTGTGCCTGACGATATGCAATCCGCTGGGCGCGACGCCGCTGGCGGGACCCCACGATCCGCCGCCGGGTGTGAGCGATCCCGATGAGGGCGGCGGTCAGCGCAGTGACGCACAGACCGGTCAGCGGCCACCGGGGTGCATAGCGGTACTCGATCGTGTGGCTCCCGGGTCCCACCGCAACCGCTCTCAGCGCCGTGTCGACCCGAAGGATGGGGGCGTCCCTCCCGTCGACGGTGGCGGTCCAGCCCGGATACCACTGGTCGGTCAACACCACGAGGCCGCCAGGGGAGGACGCGGGCACCGTCATGGCGACGTCCTGGGGGTCGTAACGGGTGAGCGTCGCGGGAGGTCCGGCATCGCAGGAAGCGGGCGACGGCGGTAGACCCGCTGGACCCTGGGGGACCGGTGCCGCAGACACCAGCGCCGTCGAGCGCAGGGCGGCGGACGTCATCGTCCGCATCCGGGCTGCTCAGACAGCAAATCCACCCCTTCCGCTTCATCAGATGCCACACTATGGCACCTGGTGACGTTGCATCCGACGCCATCGTGAGGCAATCAAGCCAACAGCGAGGAGAGGAATGCAGCGACTCACCGGAGCGGCAGCATTGGTGGTGGTCGAAGGAGTCCAGCAGCTACGGCCGGAGGCTGCCCTGTTCGAGTCCATGCTGGATGGCTGGCGCCTCCAGCAGGAAAGCCGCCGGCTGGGAAGCTCGATCATCGGTGGCCGGGAGCGACTGGTTCGGCGCTTCCAGATCTACACCGAAGCGTGGCCCTGGGCCTGGCAACCGCGCCAGCTCGAGGCCTGGGTGGCGTCGGGACGGTGGGCGCACTCCACGACGCGCTCGTACCAGGGTGCGCTGGGGATGTTCATGGCCTATCTCGTCGATGCCCGCTACGGATGGACATCTGCCTGCGAGGAGGCCGTGGGGCCAACCCCAACCCAGATCTGCCACGAGTGGAACACCGCCGCCCACGTGGTCGACTACGAGGCCCGTCCGCAGCGCCGGCCGCTCAGCCGCGTCGAGCTTCAGACGTTCTTCGACCTCGCGGACAACCGGGCGCTTGCCGTCGCTGCCTCCGGTCGCAAGGGTGGCCTGGCGGCCTTCCGGGACGCTGCGCTGTTCAAGGTCGTCTACGCGTGGGGGCTGCGCCGCCGGGAGACGGCGATGCTCGATGTCGGCGACTTCTCCTGCAACCCGGCCGCCCCCGAGCTCGGCCGCCTCGGGGTGTGCCACGTCCGCTACGCCAAGGCGTCCCGAGGCAGCCCACCCAAGCGCCGGGCGGTGGCCACGGTCATGCCCTGGGCCGCAGAGGTCCTGGCCCAGTACCTCGACGAGGTCCGCCCCCTGTACCCGGCCGCCGCCGGGGTTGTGTTGTGGCCGACGGAGCGCGGCGGCCGCATCTCGCCTCGCCACCTCGACGACCGCTTCGCCGCCTACCGGCTGGCCGCCGGGCTGCCCCAGGAATTGTCGGTGCACTGCCTGCGCCACTCCTATGTCAGTCACCTGATCGAGGATGGGGTGGATCCGCTGTTCGTCCAGCAGCAGGTGGGCCACTCGTATGCCTCCACCACCGCCGTGTACACCACCGTCGGCAGCGACTACAAGAACAAGATGCTGCGCGCCGCGCTCAGCCGGGCCTTCGACCCTCACCTGGGAGAATCAGGGCCATGAGCATCCGGGTCGGCTACCGTTGGCACCTGCGCCAGCTCATGGCGAGCCGCGACATGTTCGCCACGAGCGACCTGATCCCGCATCTCGCCAGCCGGGGGATCGTGCTGTCAAGGGAACAGGTCTACCGCCTTGTCGCCCACACCCCGCAGCGCCTCAACCTCGCCACGCTGGCCGCCCTCTGCGACATCTTCGAGTGCACACCCGGCGATCTCGTGGAGCCGGTGCGGGCGACGACCAAGAAGTCCAAGGGCACCGACTCCCGGGCTGCCCTCGCCAAGCTTCGTCCCCGCCGTGCCCACGTCCTTCCCGAAGCGCAGCGCTGATGGCCCACGCCTGCGAGG
>DASQAY010000329.1:0-18861 GCA_035635515.1 Candidatus Eiseniibacteriota bacterium
ACCGAGTGCGAGTGGATGACGGTCGGGAAGTGACCCGCGAGATCGTCCGGCATCCGGGTTCCGTGGCGATCGTGCCCCGGCAGGCCGATGGCGCGATCGTGCTGGTGCGCCAGTACCGGTATGCGGTCGGCCGGCCACTCTGGGAAGTCCCGGCTGGCACTCGCGACCAGCCCGGTGAGGCGGTGGAGGCAACCGCTCGTCGCGAGCTGGCGGAGGAGGCTGGGTGCGTCGCCGCCCGCTGGCGGCGGCTAGGCGAAGCCTACCTGGTCCCTGGGTGGGCCGATGAGCTGATGACCTTTTTCGTGGCCGAGGAGCTGACTCCCACGGAGGCCCATCCGGAACCCGACGAGTCGTTCGACGTGAACCCGTTTGCTCTCAACGACTTACGGGTGCTGCGCAGTACGGGGGACCTTGACGCCAAGACCATGCTGGCGCTCAGCTGGGCGGGCGTGGACATCTGGAGTGATCCAAGGACGGTTCGATAGGAGTAAGTCCCGCCCTCTTGGGGAGGGTAGCTACTCGTCGACTTCGACGCCCCGCGTCTTCTGGTAGGCGGCGACCACTTCCTGGGCCACGTGGGCCGGGACTTGCTCGTAGTGCGAGAACTGCATCCGGTACCGCCCGCGGCCATGGGTGATCGATCGCAGGTCGATCGGGAAGCGGTACATGGAGGCCAGTGGCACCTGGGCTTTGACTTTCTGGCGATGGTCGCTGGACGGCTCCATCCCGCCGATGCGTCCTCGCTTGGAGTTGATGTCGCTGATGATGTCGCCCATGGCGGTCTCCGGGACGACGATCTCCACGTCCATGATCGGTTCCAGGAGTACGGGGTGCGCTTCCTGGACCGCCTGTCGCATGGCGATGGCGCCGGCCAGCTTGAAGGCGATGTCCTTGCCGTCCACCGGGTGGGTGGAACCGTCGAGGAGGCGGACCCGCACGTCCACCACCGGGTTCCCTGAGATCACGCCGTGCTCCATGGTCTCCCGCACGCCCTTCTCCACGGAGGGCCGGAAGTTCTGCGGGATGGACCCGCCGAAGATCTTGTCCTCCCAGAGGAAGCCCTCGCCTCGGCCGACGGGCGCGACCTCGATGACGCAATGGCCGTAGAGGCCGGCCCCGCCGGACTGTTTCTTGTATTTCTTCTCCGCCCGGGCCGTGGCGGTGACCGTCTCCTGGTAGGGCACCCGCGGCGTGGAGAGCGTCGCCTCGACGCCATATTTGCGCTTGAGCTTCTCCAGCACGACATCGAGGTGCACGTCGCCCATGCCTCGGAGCAGCGTCTCCTTGGTGACCGGTTCCCGCTCCAGGGTGAGGGTGGGGTCCTCGTCGACCAGCTTCACCAGCGCGGCGTTCACCTTTTCTTCGTCCGCCTTGTTCTTGGCCATGGCGGCGGCGGTGAACACCTGCTCCGGATATTCGATCGCCGGCAGCTTCACCGGGTGCTCACGGGCAGCGAGCGTATCCCCGGTGGCCGTGCCCTGGAGCTTGCTGATAGCGCCGATGTCCCCGGCCGTGATCTCGGTCGACGGCTCCAGGGACTTACCCTTCGGGTAGCCGATGGTGCCGAGGCGTTCGGGCTGCTCCCGAGTGGCGTTGACCACGCCCTGGTTGGCCGTCAGCGTCCCGGCGGTCACCTTCACATAGCTGATGCGTCCCACGAAAGGATCCGCGATGGTCTTGAAGACCAGGGCGGCCAGGGTGCCTGCCGGGTCGACGTGTGGCGGCGGGAGGAGAGTCACGATGGCGTCCAGCAGCGTGCCGATCCCAACCAGCTTGCCGGCCGAGGCGCAGAGGACGGGAACGATGTGCCCCGCCGCGACGCCGCTGGCCAGGGCGGCGGTCACCTCCTCGTCGCTGAGCTCGCCGGTCTCCAGGTAGCGCTCGACCAGCTTGTCGTCGGTCTCGGCCGCCGCCTCGACCAGGGAGCTGCGGCGCTGGTCCAGCTCGGCTGCCAGGTCCGCCGGCACCTCGACCGGGCGCGCCCGGCCGTGGTCGTCAAACTCCCAGGCCTTGCGAGTGAGCAGGTCGGCCACGCCCCGAAATCCGGCCTCGGCGCCGATGGGCGCCTGGATCGCCACCGGGCGGGGCGTGTAATCCCGCAGGCTGTCGAGGGCCTTCCCGAAGTCGGCGTTCTCCTTGTCCATCCGGTTGATCACCACCACCGTGGGCATCTGCCGCGCGCGCAACTGCTCCCAGGCCAGGTCCGTCCCGACCGCCCGGCCCCCGGTGGCGCTGACCACGAGCAACGCCCCTTCGGCGGCGTGCAGCGCGCCCACCACGTCGCCCACGAAGTCGACGAATCCAGGCGTGTCCAGCAGGTTGATCTTGTGGTCGTGCCAGGTCAGGTGGGCGATCCCGGTGCCGATGGAAATCTTCCGCTTGGCTTCTTCGGGCTCGAAGTCCAGGATGCTGGTCCCGGTCTCCGGCTTGCCCAGGCGCTCGGTGGCGCCACCGGCAAAGAGCATGGCTTCGGCCAGCATGGTCTTGCCATCGTGGCTATGTCCGACCAGCGCGACGTTTCGGATCCGGTCGGGGTTCAGCTTACCCATGCGCCTCCCAGTCCCTTCGCTGCCAACAATAGCCGATCTCGCCGCGCGCCAAACCCACTTGCTGGTGCCGTCGGCAGACTGTCAGGGAATTGGTGCCAGGGGGATGATGTCGACCTCTGCACCGGCCGGGACGGACCCGTTCCCCTGGGGCATGACGATCAAGCAGTTGGCGTCGGCCATCGACCGCAGGACGTGGGAGCCCTGGTCACCGGTGAGACGAACGGTGAGGCCGTTGCCGGTGCGGCGGGCGATGCCCCGGAAGTACTGCTCGAGGTGTGGGGGGCCGCTCAGCGGCTCGTCCGTGATCGCCCGTTGGCGCGGCCGGAGCAGATCTGTGCGCCCCTGCAGTTTGAGAATGGCGGGCCGCCCGAAGAGTTCGAAGCCAACCAGCGCGGAGACCGGGTTGCCGGGCAGGCCGATCAGCGGCACGCCCGCCACCGAGCCGAACGCCAGCGGCTTGCCCGGCCGAAGGGCTACCTGCCAGAAGTCCATGCTGTCGCGCTCTTCCAGCAGGCGCCGCACCAGGTCATAGCTTCCCATCGAAACCCCGCCGGTGGTCAGGACCAGGTCCACCGTGCTGGCCCTGGCCAGGGCGGCTGCGAGTGCCAGGCGGTCGTCCTTGGCCACCCCGGCGTCGACGACGACCCCGTGGGCGTCTTCGATGGCGGCCCGCAGCGTATAGCGGTTGGTGTTGGTGATCTGCCCCGGCCCCAGTGGCTCGCCGGCGGGGCGCAATTCGTCGCCGGTGCTGAGTAGCAGCACCCGGGGGCGCCGAACGCATCGGACCGCCGCGCGGCCGGCGGAGGCGATCACCCCCACCAGGCCAGGGGTCAGGACCTGGCCGGCGCGGGCGACCAGGTCCCCGGCCCGCAGGTCGCTCCCCGGATGGCGCACGCTGGTTCCGGCTTCCACAGCGACCCGGATTTCCACCTGGTGGTCCCGCTCCTGCGTGTCCTCGATGCGGACGATGGCGTCCGCGCCCTCCGGCAGCATGGCGCCGGTCATGATGCGGAGCGCGGTGCCCATGACCACGGTGGATGGCGGCGGATAGCCGGCCTGGACCTCGCCAGTCACGCGCAGTGCTACAGGACGGTCCGGGGTAGCCGCGCGAATATCGGCGGAACGCAACGCGTAGCCGTCCATGGCCGAATTCGCGAACGGTGGCACATCCCAGCCCGCGGTGATGTCTTCGGCCAGGACCCGCCCGGCGGCCGACTCGAGCGGGACCGCTTCGGGCTCGAGCGTCTGGATCTTCGCCAGGATGCGGTCGCGGGCCTCCTGGACGGTTAGCACGCGCTCAGCGTATCGCGATGGCGAGCGCGTCGAGGCGGGCTAGGGTCCCTAGCCCGAATCCACCGGGCTTAGCGGTCGTTCCAGTGGCTGGTCTCGAACTCCGGCGTTCCGCCTTCGCCGTCGGTGACCACGTTCTGGTGGAAGCGGGCGGCCACCATCTGGTAGGCCATGGCCCGCGGGATCCCCAGCTTGACCAGCGCCTTGACCTCGTCGGCCATCACCTTGTCGCGGGCCGCCTCGATGGCGGCGATCACATCGTCAATGGCCGAATGCGCCCGGGCGGCCGGGGCCCCGGTCTCCGCCACCGGCTCCACGGGGAGATCAGCCGGCTTGACGTCTTTGGCTTTGGTCGCCTTACCGTCTTTCGACTCTCTGGGCATGGGACTCCTCACGATAATAAACGTGCTCCGGAAGTCATACCCGTTGGCCGGCAGGGGGAAACCGCCGGTTTGAGTTGGTCCGGGGCCGTCCAGGCTCGAATTGCAGCCCTGGAAAGCCGATGCTAGCGTGTGGTACGTGAATCAGGCTGCCCGCTTGCGCAGGCTGCTGATGATCCTGTCCCTCTCCACGGCGCAGCCGGGCATCCGGCCCGCCGGGCTGGCGGAGTCCCTCAAGGTCAGCGAGCGAACCATCTTTCGGGACCTGGCCGAGCTGCAGCGGCTGGGGTTTCCAGTCGCGTTTGGGAACGGATACCCGTCGCAACAGGAGCTCTTTCAGCGGCGCATTCCTCGCCCGCTTGCCCAGGTGGTGGCCGACCTGGTCGACCAACAGCTCGAGGTGGCCCGCAAGAAGCTCCCAGACGCAGAGGCCGAGGCCATCCTGGCCAAGGCGGCCCAATATCTTCCCTACGAGGCGGCCGAAGCCGTGAGCCGGGCGGTGGCAGAGGGCCGCAAACAGCTCGAGCACCAGCCCTGACATACAATGTGCCCACCGGTCGGCTAGCTCAGTTGGTTAGAGCGCTTGGTTCACATCCAAGAGGTCGAGGGTTCGAGTCCCCCGCCGACCATTTCCCCCTCTAGTCGCAGGAGCATGGCTGGGTTGATTCAAGGCTGGAAGAGAGACCACACCGTGGCCCTGGTAACGGCGGCCGTAATGCTGGCGGCGTGCGTGCCTCGGACGATTGGGGTCGTCCAAACACGTCCAGGGAGCAGTCCAGCTGGTTCCGCCGTATCTTCCGGCACTCCATCTCCATCCGCAAGCGTGACGCCTTCTCCGTTCACCTGCGCAGGCTACGTTCCGCCTTCGATCCCACCCGAAGGGAACACGCCTTGGCCGCGCCGATCCGCGGCCTTCATCTACGACAAGGCGACCGACCAAACCGTTCTCTTCGGCGGCGACGCGGGTCAGGCGGCTGGAGAGATCCCGAACGACACTTGGACCTGGAGCGGTGCTGCCTGGACTCAGACGCACCCCGCCACCGCCCCTCCCTGTTGGCGTTCGGGCACAACGTCCGCCTTTGACGATGCCACCGGACTGGTCGTATTGTTCGGCGGGCAGGGCCCGCCCCAGGTTCTCGGACCGTCGTACCCGGGATGGTTCAAAGCGGACACATGGACGGGGAACGGCACCAACTGGAGTCTGCGAGATACCGCCACCATTCCTGTTGAGCGAAGCTGGGGGGCTATGGCGTACTTGCCAGCCACCCAGAGGCTCGTCATGTTCGGCGGACTCGGCGCCTCCAACCCATCCCTCGGCGATACCTGGTTGTGGGATGGTCATGACTGGGCGCAGCTGTGGTTTACGGAGCCAACACCAGCAGGTCGAAGCGGCGCCACTCTGGCCTACGACGGTCGCCGGTTGATCCTGTTTGGGGGCCTGCACATAAGCACCGGCCCGAGTCCGGCAGGGACTTACCTCAATGACACCTGGGCCTTCGACGGCACGCACTGGCAGCAACTCCGTCCAGCCAGTAGCCCACCGGCTCGAAGTGGTGCCGGCGTTGTGCAGCAAGGACCAAATGGCGTGGTGATCGTCGGCGGTTCTAGTGAGACCGCACAGGTCGGCACCTATTACAACGACATGTGGCGGTGGGACGGCTCGAACTGGGCGCGCTTGCCCGTCGCGATGCCAGGTCCAGCCAACCGCTACCTCTTCATGACCACGCAGGACTCGGGCCGGCGCGTTGGGCTGTTGTTTGGAGGGAAGGCTGGCGGTGGGGCCGAACTTAACGACCTGTGGGCCTGGGACGGACAGTCCTGGCGCGCGCTGCCCTGAAAGCAAGGCTGAGCATGGGGGATGTCATTAGCGTGAATCCAGTACCGTTGGTTGCCAGATGATCGCACCATGACTGAGCCCACGAGCAGCGGCGTCGTGTTGCTGTTCGGTGAGACCTATCACCATCCGAACCTCCTGTACAAGACCGGGTTCCTCGCGCCCGATCCGATCATCTACCTCGAGCGCGACGGCAAAAGCGTGCTCTACACCAACGTGATGGAATTCGAACGGGCCAAAAAGCAGAGTCGCGTGACCGAAGTCCATCACTTCTTCGAGCTGCGCTCGGCCCGGACATGGGCCACAGCGTCGAACGAGCTGGAGGGCTTTGCCGGGACGATCAAGGAGATCCTGCAGGTCCACGGGGTTGACGACGTGGCAGTGGAGCCGACCTTCCCGACGTTCCTGGCCGACCGGCTGCGGGAAGCCGACGTGGCGGTCCATCCCCGACCCGACCTCTTTACCGAACTGCGCCGGCGCAAACGCCCCGATGAGGTGGAGACGATCGCGCAGGTGCAGGCGGCCGGCCTTGATGGTCTGCGGGCCGCGATTCGTTTGATCGCGAAGAGCCAGCCGGACGACCGGGGCGTGCTGCGGACCGACGGCGAGATCCTCACGTCGGAGCGGCTCACCGCCGCCATCGAAGGCCGCCTGCTGGAGCTGGGGTGCACCACCGAGGACACCATCGCGGCGGCGGGCCCGGCCTCGGCCGACCCGCATGCGCACGGAAGCGGGCCCATCCGAGCGGGGCAGCCCATTGTCCTCGACATCTATCCGTTCTCCAAGGCCAGCCGCTACTGGGGCGACCTGACGCGGACGGTGGTCAAGGGCTCGGTTCCCGATGAGCTGCGCCGGATGCACGCGGCGGTGCTCCGGGCTCAAGAAGAAGGACTCCGGCTCGTCCGCCCCGGGGCCAAGGGCGCGGACATCCACCGGGCGATCTGCGCCCTCTTCCGGGAGGCGGGGTATGCGAGTCTGCCGGCCGAGTTCAGCCAGCCGCCGTCGGCTGCCCGCTTTATCCACGGCACGGGCCATGGGGTGGGACTCGAGATCCACGAGGCGCCCCGCATCGGGCAGAGCGAGGGCCAGGTCCTTAAAGAAGGAGATGTGGTGACGATCGAGCCGGGCCTCTATGATCCCGCGATCGGCGGGGTCCGAATCGAGGACCTGGTAGTGGTGACCGCCGATGGCTACCGGAACCTGACGCCGTTCCCCAAGGATCTCCAGGTGGAGTCGCTGGCGCGGGCTTAGGCCAGCGGCCGCCATCGGGCGGCCGCTCGTTTCTCTGGTAAACTAGGCACGCTTTCCTGCTCCGTTGCTGCCGATTGTTCGGCTATATGCGGGGTAATCCCATAGGAAGGAGGGAGTCGTGTGTCTGCGTACGAGCTGATGTACATCGTCCGGCCCGAGCTGGACGATGAGGCTGTCCAGCAGGCCATCGATCGGGTGAACCAGTTGGTTGAAACCAATGGTGGCCAGGTGCGCCGGGTGACCCCGTGGGGCAAGCGGCGTCTGGCGTACACCATCAAGGACCAGCGCGAAGGTCATTACGTCGTCGCCGACGTCGAGTTGGAGCGCAGCCGCGTGCAGGAGGTCGAGCGTGTCCTGAAGATCTCCGATACCGTGTTCCGGCACCTGTTGGTTCGTCAGCCTGAGGGAAAGTAATGAATCTGAACAAAGCGATGCTGATCGGCCGTCTGACCCGCGATCCAGAGATGCGCTACACGCCCAGCGGCAGCCCGGTGACCACGTTTTCTCTGGCCACGAACCGCTACGGGCAGGGGCCGGACGGGGAAAAGAAGGAATACACCGACTACCACAACGTGGTGGTCTGGAACATCGGCAAGCGAAACCTGGCCGAGCTGACCGGCCAGTACCTGCATAAGGGCAGCCTGGTCTACATCGAAGGCCGCCTCCAGACCCGCTCCTGGGAGGGACAGGACGGCCAGAAGCGAAAGACCACCGAGGTGAACGCCACCGAGGTCCAGTTCCTCGAGCCACGCAGCCAGACCCAGGGCGCCCAGGGGGCCGCGGCGGCCAGTCCGCGGGAGCCAGTGGAGGTAGCGCCGGCGGCGCCGGCGTCGGATGAGGCGGCCCGCGACGTGGATCCGGAAGACATTCCTTTCTAAGAGCCCATGCCACCTGCCACTGAGAAACGCGACCGAAAGCCGCACAAGAAGGTATGCAACTTCTGTACGGAACGCATCCACCTGATCGACTACAAAGAGGTGGCGCGGCTCCGCCGGTTTGTGAGCGAACGGGGCAAGATCCTGCCCCGGCGGGTGACCGGCACCTGCGCCCGCCACCAGCGGCGTCTAGCTACGGCGCTCAAGCGAGCCCGGCACGTGGCCCTGCTGCCTTACACCGCCGACCAGCGCTAGGCGCCCAAAGGCGACACCCCCACCCCTGCCGTTCCCCTGAAAGCTGAAGGGGGAGGAGAAGTTTTGCCATACTGCGGGTAGTTGCGTTTCCTGGGCCCCCTGGCCGGGCTCGCGGTCGGGGTCGTCTTGCTTACGTCTCATTCACCGGCTCGGGCCTCCGCTTCTGAGCCCATCCCAGCCATGCCTGCCCCCTATGTGGTGGCCCTCGATCCCGGACACGGCGGCAGCCCCAGCAGCGATCCCACCGTCCTCTGGGATCCAGGGGTGGTGGCCGGTCGGCTGGTCGAGAAAGACATCACGCTGGACCTGGCCTTCCGGCTGAAGGCCTTGCTGGAGAAGGAACGCGTGAAGGTGGTGATGACGCGCACCACCGACCGCTACCTCGAGATCTCCGAGCGCTGGAACCTGGTCCACACCGCCAAGGCCCGGCTGTTTGTCAGCCTGCATGTGAACGCTTTCGATGGCGATCCCAGCATCAACGGCCTGACTGTCTTCTTCCCGCGCGCCGATAGCCAAGCGTTCGCCCAGCACCTGGAAGCTGGCCTGGTGGCTGCCCTGCACCCGTTCGGGGTGCCCGATGATGGCGTTGCCCCCAAGCCGGAGCTCTGGGTCCACTCCGACATTCCGACCGCGACCGTGGAGCCTGCCTATGTGAGTAACCCCCGCGAGGCGGCGTTGCTGACGCGCGCCGACTTCCGCGAGGCGATCGCCAGCGGCCTGTACCAGGGCCTGCTGCTGGCGGACCCCCAGATCGACGCGACGTATCAACAGATGGTCCGGGTGGAGCAGGCCCGGGCGGTCCGGCTCCAGGCGGAGCGAGCCGCGGCCGCCGCCACCGCTGCCCGCATCCAGCGATGGGAGCTGGGGGGTCTGGTTGTGGCATTCATCCTGGTGGTGATTGCGCTGCGGGCTCGTCGGCGCAGCCTGCAAGCACGCCGGCGGTCTGGTCGCCGTGGCCGGCGGCGCCAGTATGCGTCCCGTCAGCGCCCCGTCCGACCACCCGTGCGCGACCTCTCCGAAGTCAAGAAATAGGGACTCGCCATCGGGGCGGCGGCGTCAGAAGTGCCTGTTATGCTTGAACGCGTTTTACCTGCCGATGGAGGAGAGCATGCCCGTTACGCCGCAGCTGCGGATCCCCGGTCCCACGCCCGTTCCTCCTCGTGTGCAGCGGGCCATGGACGCGCCTATGATCAATCACCGGGGCCCCGAGTTCAAAGCCCTGCTGAAGGAGATCGAGGACGGGCTGCGCTGGGCATTCCAGACCTCCGGTGATGTCCTGGTCTTCCCGGCATCCGGGACCGGCGGCCTGGAGAGCGTGGTGGCCAACCTGGTGTCGCCAGGCGAGCGAATCCTGGCGGTGTCTATCGGCGCCTTCGGAGACCGGTTCGCGGATTGCGCCGCCGCGTTTGGCGCCGACGTGGTGCGGTACGGCGTCCCCTGGGGCGAGGCGGCCGACCCGGACGATGTCGATCAAATCCTGGCCGATGAGCCGGAGATTCGAACGGTGCTGATCACCCACAACGAAACCTCCACCGGCGTCACGAACCCGCTGCGCGAGCTGGCCCGCGTGGTGAAAGGCCGTGGCCGGCTGCTGGCCGTCGACGGGGTCAGCTCCATCGGGTCGATCGACCTGCCCGTGGATGCCTGGGACATCGACGTGGCCGTCACCGCCTCGCAGAAAGGGTGGATGTCACCGCCCGGCGTCACCATGTTGAGCGTGGGCCCGGCGGCCTGGCAGCGGCGGGCCACCGCCCAGGCGCCTCGCTTCTACTTCGATTGGGAGCGCGCCCACAAGATGCAGCAGAGCGGCGCCACCTTCACCACCCCGGCGCTCAGCGTGCTCTTCGGGTTGCGCGAGGCGCTGCGGATGATGCGCGAGGAGACCCTGCCGGCGATCTTCCGCCGGCACCTCCAGATCGCCGCGTCCTTCAGGGCAGCCGTTGAAGCCCTCGATCTGCGCCTGGTCGGCGCTCCGGCGGCGGTGTCCCCCACGGTGACCGCCGTCTACTTTCCAGAGGAGCTGCAAGGCGACCCTGCCAAGGCCGTGTTCGCCACCTGGCGCGAGCGCTACGGCCTGATTGTGGCCGGCGGGCAAGGACAGCTGACCGGGCGAATCTTCCGCCTCGGGCACATGGGGGCGGTCTCTCCCGATGACGTGCTGGTGGCCGCCGACGCGCTACAGCGCGGGCTGGCCGATCACGGCTACGGCGTCCAGCCGGGCACCGCCGTGGCCGCCGCGCAGCGAGCCCTGGCTGCGCCCGAAACCGCGCTGGCCTCCTAAGCCATCCTGATGGCGCGGGTGCTGGTCGCCGACGCTATCGCCGAAGAGGGCATCCGCCGCCTACGTGAACATGCCGAGGTCGATGTCCGGCTGCGAGAGCCGGCCGCCACGCTGCGGGAAATGATCCCGGAGTATGAGGCGCTGGTCGTCCGCAGCGAGACCCGCGTGGACGCCGCCCTGATCGAAGCCGCCACCCGCTTGCGCGTCATCGGGCGGGCGGGCGCCGGCGTGGATAACATCGACGTTGACGCCGCCACCCGGCGCGGCATCCTGGTGCTGAACGCGCCGTCCGGCAACACAGTGGCCGCGGCCGAGCACACCATGGCCATGATGCTGGCCCTGGCTCGGCATGTACCGCAGGCGGACCAGGCGGTCCGGGCTGGACGGTGGGAGCGGTCGCGATTCGTCGGCACCGAGCTGAAGGACAAGGTGCTCGGCCTGATCGGCCTGGGCAACATCGGCAGCGAGGTGGCGCGCCGTGCCCAGGCGTTCGGCATGCAGGTGATCGCGGCGGACCGGGTGGTCTCCCAGGACCGAGCCGCCCAGCTGCGAGTCAAGCTCCTTTCGTTGGAGGAGGTGCTGAGCCAGGCTGACTTCATCAGCCTCCATGTCCCGCTGACACCGGAGACGCGGCACCTGATCGACGTCCGGGCTCTGGCGCGGCTCAAGCCGACCTGCCGGTTGATCAACGTGGCGCGCGGCGGCGTGGTCGACGAATCGGCGCTCTTCGAGGCCCTGTCGGAGGGCCGGCTGGCGGGAGCCGCCCTGGACGTGTTCGAGCGGGAACCGCCCGGCGAAAACCCGCTGCTCCGCCTGCCCCAGGTGATCAGCACCCCGCACCTGGGCGCCTCCACTGAGGAGGCACAGATCACCGTGGCGGTAGACGTGGCCGACCAGATCGTCACGGTGCTGCAGGGCGGTCAGCCGCGGTTCGCCCTGAACGCGCCGGTGGTGCTGCCGGAGCAGATGGCATTCCTGCAGCCCTTCCTGAAGGTGGTGGAGGGCATCGGCCGCTTCTACGCCCAGGTGGCTCGCGGGCCGTCGACCCGGCTGGTCGTTGAGTACAGCGGCGAGATTGCCCGGTATGACAGCTCCGTCCTCACGGCGTCCCTGCTCACCGCCTTCCTGAGCCGGTTTTCGGAGGACCGCGTGAACCCGGTGAACGCCCGCGCCGTGGCCGCCGAGCGCGGGATCACGGTGATGGAGCAGCGCAGCACGCAGGCCGGTGAGTTCTCGAATCTGGTCACCCTGATCGCGGAGGGGGACCGCGGGCGCACCCGGGTCAGTGGCACGCTGCTCCTGGGGGAGGCGCACATCGTGTACCTGGACGACTTTCGGATCGACCTGGTGCCGGAGGGGACATTCCTGATGAGCTGGCACGCCGACCGGCCGGGCATCGTGGGCGCCATCGGCACGCTTCTCGGTCAGCACAACATCAACATCGCCAGCATGCAGGTGGGCCGGAACCGCCCGCGGGGAGATGCGGTGATGATCCTGACGGTGGACGAGCCCGTTCCCGAAAGTTTGCGGGCCCGGCTGCGAGAGATCCCGGGGATGGCCGAGCTCCAGTACGTCACGGTCTGAGGGAGGCGCCTCTGGCCATCGTCCGTCCCTTCCGGGGCGTCGTGTACGACCAGCACCGCGTCGATCTGGCCAGGGTGGTGGCGCCGCCTTACGACGTCATCACGCCCGAGGACCGGGTTCGCTACTACGCCCAGGATCCGCATAACGTGGTTCGCCTGATCGCCGGGGTGGTGCAGGACTCCGACCACCCAGCCGACAACAAGTACACGCGGGCGGCGGCTTTTTTTAAGCAGTGGCTCCGGGAGGGTGTCCTTCGGTCTGAGCCTGGCCCCGGCTTCTACGTGTACCGGCAGTCGTTCCCCGATCCCGGCAGCGGCCAGCCGCGCGCCCGGACAGGGATGCTGACGGTGGTCCAGCTGGAAGCCCTGGGGAAGACGGTCCTGGCGCACGAGCGAACTCACCTCCGGCCGCGCGTCGACCAGCAGTCGCTGACCCAGGCAGTCGATGCCAACCTGAGCCCGGTTTTCGCGCTCTACCAGAATCCGGGACCCGCGCTCGCCGAGCTGCTGGATCGCGTCACCGGTGGGCGTGCCTGGTTGAGCATCGAGGCCGAGGGGGAGGGCCACACCCTCTGGCGGGTGGCAGACCCCGGGGATTTCCGGATCCTGGCCGCGGCGCTGGCGGACTCTCGGCTCTTTATTGCGGACGGCCATCATCGGTACGAGACCGCCTGGAAGTATCAGACCCGGCAGCAGGCTGCCCATCCCGAGGCGTCCCCGCGGGCGGCGTTTAACTACGTGCTGATGCTCCTGGCGGACGCCGACGACCCGAGCCTGCGCATCCTGCCCACCCACCGGCTGGTCCACGGCGTTCCCGGCCTGGACGGGCCGTCCCTGCTGGCGCGCCTGCGGAAGCGGTTCACCCTGAAGCCGGCCTCCAGCGCCGAAACTACGCTGGAGGCCCCAGCCGCCGGGAGTGGCGCGCACCAGGTGGGAGTCGTGCTGCCCGGTCCCGCCTTCTTCTCGCTGCAGATCCTCCGGAAGGGCACCGGCCCCCCGTTGGATAGCCTGGACGTGGTGGCCCTGCACCGCGACGTGATCGGGCCCGAGATCGGGTTGCGGGAGGGGCAATTGGAGGACGAGCGGCACATTACGTACACCCGGGATGCGGGGTTCGCCGTGGACCAGGTGCGCTCCGGCCGGGCCCAGGCCGCGTTTCTGCTGCGACCCCCCCAGGTGGCCGACGTCCTGGCGGTGGCTGCCTCCGGCGCCGTGATGCCCCAGAAGTCCACCTACTTCTATCCCAAGCCGGCCTCCGGGATCGTCTTCAATCCGCTGGCTCCCGGCATCGAAATTCCCGAGGTGTAGCCGCCGGGTCGCGTTTTGGCGCCCGCCAAAAGGGTAGATTATGAACGTATGCCGACCTACGGATACCGGTGCAGCCGCGGCCACCATTTCGAGGTGCTGCAGCGCATTACGGACCCTCCCCTCGCCGTGTGTCCCGAATGCGGGGCGCCGGTGACGCGCGTGGTGTATCCGGTCGGCGTTATCTTTAAGGGACAGGGCTTCTACAAGACGGACTCCCGGAGCTCGTCCACTATCGAACCGGGCAAGACCGAGGATGTGAAGCCCAAGACCGCCGAAAAGCCCGCGCCGAAGTCGGCTGCCAAGCCCGCCGAGAAGCCGGCGGAGAAGCCCGCGGAGAAGCCGACCGAAGAGAAGACGGGGACCTGAGGGCGGAAGGGAAAGCATCGTGGCAGGACCGAAACTGGGACAGGCGACAGATCAGAACTTCGAGGCAACCGTCCTCGGCGCGTCGAAGCCGGTGCTGGTGGACTTCTGGGCGGCCTGGTGCGCGCCCTGCAAGATGCTCCGGCCGGTAGTCGAGGATCTGGCGGTGGAATACGGCGAACGGGTAACCATCGTGGAGCTCGATGTCGACGCGAATCCCATAATCGCCTCGCGGTTCAGCGTGCTCAGCATCCCAACCCTGATCCTGTTCCGCAACGGGAAGCCGGCCCAGCGGATCGTCGGCTATCAGCCGCGGGCCAACCTCAAGCAGAAGATCGACGCCGTCCTCTAAGCTGACCCCCACGGGGGTGCATGGGCTCAGGTGGGCTCCTCGGTCTTCAAAACCGCTGGTCGGCATCCTTGGCGATGTCGACGGACGGATCGTTCCCGTCGCGCCCCCGCCAATCTCCTTAGTCAGATCGGCGGTTCGAACCCACTTGCACCACCTAGCCGCAAGGTCGCCAGCCGCTGGCAGCGGTCCAGTTGGAATACGCACGCCATGCCCCCGTGGACCCGGGCACTGCCAGTGGCACCGCGCTCCCGGTTCTCGGCGCCAGCCTTGGCGGGGAAAGTGTTATAGCTTCGGTCGTGATGTCTCGGCGCCTCGGGATTCTCACGTTCGCCATTGCTCCCTTCGGTGCAATTAAGCAGGAGTGGAGGTGGGCGGAGGAACTCGGTTTCGACCATGCCTGGATCCCTGATACCTGGAGCATCGAGGGCTTCTTTGACTTTGAGGCATGGACCCTGCTGGCAGCACTCGCGCAGGCTACGTCCCGCCTACGCGTGGGAACTCTCGTCACCACGATCATCCCCCGCCACCCGGCCCTGCTCGCCGCCGAGGCACTGACGGTAGATCAGCTCTCCGAGGGCCGGGTCGAGCTCGGCGTTGGAGTTGGGGATCGTCCCGCCGATTGTGACGTCTTTGGGCTTCCCCGGTGGCCTCCGGCCGAGCGTGTGGCGCGCCTGGAAGAGCACCTTATCCTTCTTGATCGACTGCTCCGGGGGGAGTCTGTCACTTCCCAGGGCGTTTACTACTCGGTCCATGGGGCACCGAGCGCCCAGCCGGTTCAGCGTCCACGGCCGCCGCTGGTCGTGGCGGCCGAAGGCCCGCGTGCGCTTCAACTCGTCGCCCGATACGCCGACGCATGGAGCACAATCGGCGGACAGCCGCCGCCAGTCTGGGCTGGTGGAAGTGGCAAGGAGGTGACCGAGGTCGAAGCGCTGGCGGCGACACGCGCTCGCGTCGAGCAGCTTGATCGCTATTGCGTCGAGCTGGGTCGCGATCCCGTGACCGTCCGACGGTCCGTCCTTGCGTACCGCCAAGCGGTTGATCCCCTTTCGTCTCTCGATGCCTTCGACCACTTCGTGGGGTCATACTCGGATCTCGGAATCGGCGAGTTTGTCTTCTACTGGCCACCTATTGCGAACTTGCGCGAGCGACGAGAGATATCACCGCACCAGCGCGTTGCGGTGGAACGGATTGCCAGCGCCCGGCTGGCTCCGCCCAGGACCGAAGAACACAAACAGTAGGGTTCGGCCTTCTCCTATAAGCGCCGGCATTCCGTGGCCGTTGTCCTGTCCCCGACGCGCCCTAAGCGTATTTGCGTAGTACAGGTGGTATTTGCGCCCTCGAACCCATTCCCACCACCTACCGGACAGGTCCGCCGGTTGAAAATGGTCACAGGGCGGCATCCGCGGATCGAGGACCGCGCGGATTGACTCCGAAGGTTAGGGGCCGGGCAGGTCACGGTCGGACACCAGCGGGGAAATGCTCTGCGTAGGTCTCCAAAGGCAGACGAAGGGCATTAGTGAAGTAGGAGACCATGTGATACTGGCCGACGATGGCTAGCAGCTCGACCAGTTGCGCCGCTGTCCAGCCGGCCTGCAGCTCCGCCCACAGAGCGTCCGACACCGCCGTGGTGTCGTGAAGTTCATCCACGAGTTTTATCAATATCCCTTGACGTTTCGTCCACTGCGGGCTATCGGCGGTTCCGAGAACGGTCGCTCGAATCTGCTCCTCACTAAGCCCCACGCGTCGGCCATAGAGAACCACGTGGACACCCCACTCGTACTCGGCGCCGCACCGCGCGCAGGTCCGGTCGATGACGATCTCTCGTTCAATGGGATCGATCGTTCCAAAGTTCAGCAGGTACGACCCAGTGCTCCGGAACTTCTCCAGTATGTTGCGATTGTGCCCGACGACTCGAAAGAGCAGGAGGGGCTCCAGGCCTGATCCGCCCATCATCCGTTCGAGGCTTCTCGCGACTTCCGGGTCGTAGGGAGGCTCTAACGCGGGGATCCTGGGAGCCGGAACCATTGCTGCGCTCCTCTTCCGCTACTAATTTCGTAGCAACTGTACCATGGCTGTTACGGAATCCGAAGCTGAAGCCAAGCGCAGGTCGCGCACCCCGCTTCCCGGACAGCGGGTGCGAGGATCGAGGACCGGGCGGCCGATCATGGCGGCCCTGGATCTCCTCGGCCGTCGCTGGACCCTGCGGGTCCTCTGGGAACTAAGGCACGAAATGCTGAGTTTCCGGGAGCTTCGGAGTCGTTGCGACTCAATGTCACCAAGCGTCCTCAACACCCGTCTCTCAGAGCTTCGCGAAGCAGGGCTGGTTGCAACCAGTACGAGCGGGGGGTATCGGCTGACCGACACAGGTCGGGGCCTGCTCAGCGCCCTGGCGCCACTGGACGACTGGGCCAAAGCGTGGTCGCGGGTCACCAGGCGGTCGCGCCCGCGTACGCGCCGCGCCCGCAGCGCAACCGGATCCACATCGACGTCTGGGTGCCGCACGACCAGGCCAAGGCGCGCGTCGCGGCGGCGATCGCGGCCGGCGGCCGGCTGGTAACAGACAAGCACGCCCCGACGTGGTGGACCCTGGCCAACGCCGAGGGCAACGAGGCCGACGTGTGCACCTGGCAGGCCCAAGCCACCTCTTGAACTCAGCCCTGGATTAGACCACCTTCCGTCAGCCGGCCTCTTGACATTCGCAGCCGCTCCATGCATACTCAGGATACATACGGAGTATGGTTAGACAGCATCGTGTCGCTTAAGTACGGCGTGCTGGGGCTCTTGAAGGGAGAGCCTCTCCACGGATATGAGGTGAAGAACCGCTTTGAAGCCATGCTCGGTGGGACCTGGGACGTCAATATCGGCCAGATCTACACGACCCTCCAGCGACTCGAGCGCGACGGGCTCGTCCGGCCCGCGGGTCCCCGCGGCGACCGCGGAAAGCAGCTCTACGAGCTGTCGCCCGAAGGCCAGAAGGCGCTCGACCAGTGGCTCGCCCAGCCTGACTCCGGGCCACAACAGCTGCACGAGGACATCTACGTGAAGCTCCTTCTCGCGACCCGCATCGCAAACGGCGATCTCAAGGGGATGCTCGCTCGCCAGAAGCGCGCCTACCTTCAGCGCTTGCGGGACCTCAACCGGCTGGAAGAACGGGCACGCCGTGACGGCCGCATCGATCTGACACGACTCGTGCGCGGCGCATTACTTCACACGGAGGCAGATCTCAAATGGATGGACGAATTATCGTCAGAACGTTTCGGGACGGAGGGGGCGAAAACCGAATGAGCGAGCTGGTCCGGGTGACCGACGTCATCAAGGTCTACCAGGGCGGCATCACCGGGGCCCTCAACGGCGTCTCAGTGGGCATCGAGCGGGGCGAGTTCACCGCGATCATGGGACCCTCGGGCAGCGGCAAGTCCACGCTGCTCAACCTTGTCGCCGGAGTCGACCGGCCGACCTCCGGCACCGTCGTCGTCGGAGGCACCGACCTCGGCAAACTCGGCGAGACCGGACTGGCCAGGTTTCGGCGCGACCACATCGGCTTCGTCTTTCAGTTCTTCTACCTGCTACCGAACCTCACCGCGCTCGAAAACGTCCTCATCCCCGCCCAGCTCAAGGGCAACTCAGCTAACGGTCGAGCCCGCGAGCTGATGGAGCGGCTTGGCATCACGGAGGTCGCCAATCGGTACCCGGCCCGGTTAAGCGGCGGCCAGCAGCAGCGCGTCGCAATCGCCCGCGCGCTGATCAACCAGCCGACGCTCCTCCTCGCCGATGAGCCCACCGGTGCGCTCGACACGCGTAGTGGCGAGCAGGTGATGGAGCTGCTCGGCGAGCTTCATCGCAACGGGCAAACGGTCCTGCTCGTCACCCACGATGCCAAACTGGCGACCCGGCACGCCACCCGCGTGATCAGCGTGATGGACGGAACGATCGTCGACGACGCCCACCTCGAGAGCCCGGAGCGAGCTGCCGCCGAGGTGATCCGCGTCCGCGGCGAGGAGGCATCGCGATGACTGCCGTTCTCCTCAAAGCCATGCGGGACCTACGCCGGCGGCGGCTGCAAGCCGCGGTGATCTTCGTGACGACGCTGCTGGCAGTTGGCACGGGCACGATGGCGCTAACCCTCATCGCGCAGACGCGTGACCCGTACCAGCTGGCATTCGATGCGCAGAAAGGCGCTCATCTAAAGGTTGCGTTCGACGGCCGGATTGATCTAGGTACGATCGCCGGAACGCCGCCGCTAATCGGGGCGACCAGCTACGGCGGTCCCTATCGAGCGACCGACATCCAGTTTCAGTCAGGGGGACACAAGTACGTGGTGACCGCTGTCGGCCGCGACAACCCGGGCAGCGACGTGGGGCAACTCCGCGTTGCCGCGGGGCGCTGGCCATCCAGCACTACCGAGATCGCGCTAACGAGGTCCTTTGCCGACCTCAATCGCATCTCTATCGGAGACAGGCTCAAGGTTGTCAGCGTTCCGCAAGAGCCGGTCCTCACCGTCGTGGCCGAGGTGGTTGACATCGACGAGCTTCGGGCGGAC
>DASQAY010000330.1:0-9907 GCA_035635515.1 Candidatus Eiseniibacteriota bacterium
GGTGCAGTACCTGTCCGAGCTGGGCGAAGATGTGGTGGTCCGCCGCAACGACGACGTCTCGCTGGCCGAGGTCACTGCCCTCGACCCGCTGGCGGTCGTCATCTCGCCGGGGCCCGGGACGCCGCGCGAGGCCGGCATCTCGGGCGATCTGCTGCGCGAGCTCGGGCCGACCCTGCCCACGCTGGGCGTCTGCCTTGGCCACCAGTGCCTGGGCGACGTCTTCGGCGGCCGGGTCAGTCGCGCGCCGCGGGTGATGCACGGCAAGGTCTCGCGCATCTTTCATGAGGGCGGATCCGTCTTTCGCGGTCTGCCGAGTCCGTTCCAGGCCACCCGCTACCATTCTTTGATGGTCGAGCGCGCGAGCGTCCCCCAGGAACTCGACGTGACCGCGTGGACCGACGACGGCATCGTGATGGGCCTGCGTCACCGGCAGTATCCGTTGGCGGGGGTCCAGTTCCACCCCGAATCGATCCTGACGGAGCACGGCTACCAACTGCTCCGCAACTTCCTCGAGGACGCCAGGCAATGGCAACAGGCGCACCGCCGATCCTGACCCGGATCGTGGAGTCGCGCCGGGCCTCGGTGGAACGGTTCAAGGCCGCCGGTGGGGTGGACCGGCTGCGCCGCGAGGTCACCGACGCGCCGGCAGCGCGCGACTTCCGCGCCGCCATCCGGGGCCGCGGCGTGGCGCTGATCGCGGAATGCAAGGAGCGCTCGCCCTCGGGCGGCCTGCTGCAGGCGCCCTACGACCCGGTGCGCCTGGCCCAGCGATACGTGGCGGCCGGCGCGGCGGCGCTGTCCGTGCTGACCGAACCCGAGTTCTTCGGCGGCGCGCCCGAGCACCTGCGCGCGATTCGCCAGGCGGTGCCGGTGCCGCTGCTGTGCAAGGACTTCATCGTCGACGCCACCCAGGTGATGGGCGCCCGGGCCATGGGCGCCGACTGCATCCTGCTGATCGTCGCCATCCTGGACGACCCGGCCTTGGTGGGACTGCAGGCGACCGCCCAGGCGTTCGGCATGCAGGCCCTGGTGGAGGTCCACACCGAGGAGGAAGCCCGGCGCGCGGTGGCGCTGGGTGCAACCCTGATTGGGATCAACAACCGAGACCTGACCCAGATGCGCACCGACCAGTCCACCACCGCCCGCCTTCGCCGCCTGATCCCCCAGGACCGCACCGTGGTCAGCGAAAGCGGGATCCAGAGCCGGGCAGACGTGGACGCCCTCGCCACGTTGGGCGTGCAGGCGGTGCTGGTGGGGGAGGCGCTGCTCAAAGCGCCCGACCTGGAGGCGAAAGTCCGGGAGCTTATCGGGTGATGCACATCAAGATCTGCGGCAACACCGAGCCGGACGGGGTGCGCCTGGCGGTGAGCCTGGGCGTGGACCTGCTGGGATTCATCTTCACCCGCAGCCCGCGGCGGGTGACGGTGGAGCAGGCGCAAGCGCTGATCGCCGGCGTGCCCGAGCACATCGGCCGGGTGGGCGTCTTCATCGACGAGCCGGTGGAGGAGATCGCCAGCACGGTCGAGGCCTGCGAGCTCAGCGCCGTGCAGCTCTACCGGACGCCCACGCTCGCCGATCGCCAGCTGCCGGTGCCGCTGCTGCCGGTAGTTCGGCTGCGGACGCCCGAGGACGCCGCGGAGCTGCAGTTTGGTCCCACGGATAAGCCGCTGCTCGATACCTACCTGCCCGATGTCATCGGCGGGACGGGGCGCACGTGGGATTGGACGCTGGCCGAGCCCCTGGTGGGCCGCTACCCGGTGATCATCTCTGGCGGCCTGCGCCCCGAGAATGTGGGCGCCGCCATCCGCCAGCTGCGACCGTGGGGGGTCGACGTCGCCAGCGGCGTCGAGCTGCTCCCCGGAGTCAAGGACCTGGCCCGGCTGGAGTGGTTTGTCCGGGTTGTCCGGGAGACCGACTCGGCCGCCGCCCAGCGGGCTGCCGGATGAAAGCCAGCACCTTCGCCAGGGGACCCGACGCCACCGGCCACTTCGGCCCGTTCGGTGGCCAGTTCATCCCGGAGGGCTTGATGGCGGCGGTGGCGGAGCTGTCCGAGGCGTTCGAGGCCAGCCGGCGGGACGCGGCGTTCCAGCAGGAGTTCGACGCGCTCTGCCGCACGTTCATCGGTCGCCCCACGCCCCTCTATCGGGCGGAGCGGCTGACCGAGGCGGCGGGCGGCGCCCAGGTCTTCCTCAAGCGGGAGGACCTGTGCCACACCGGGGCTCACAAGCTGAACAACGCCCTGGGCCAGGCGCTGCTGGCCCGCCGGATGGGCAAGCAACGGATCATCGCCGAGACCGGCGCCGGCCAGCACGGGGTAGCGACCGCCACGGTGTGCGCCAAGTTCGGCCTGGAGTGCATCGTCTACATGGGCACCGAGGACATGGCCCGCCAGGCCATGAACGTCTATCGCATGCGGCTGTTGGGGGCGACCGTGGTGCCCGTGGAGAGCGGCAGCCGCACCCTGAAGGACGCCATCAACGAGGCCATCCGCGACTGGGTGACCAATGTCCGAGATACGCACTACATCATCGGGTCGGTGGTGGGTCCGCACCCCTACCCGGTGATGGCCCGCGAGTTCCAATCAGTCATCGGGCGCGAGGCGCGCGCCCAGATGCTGGAGGCCGTGGGCCGGCTGCCCGATGCGGTGGTGGCCTGCGTGGGCGGCGGCAGCAATGCCATCGGCATCTTCGCCCCTTTCTACGACGATCCGGTGGCCCTGATCGGCGTCGAGGCGGCCGGCCGTGGCTTGAAGACCGGCGCCCACGCCGCGTCCATCGTGGGTGGCCGCCCCGGAGTCCTGCACGGCGCGCGCACCTATCTCCTCCAAGACGCGGACGGCCAGGTCCTGGAAACGCATTCCATCTCGGCCGGCCTCGACTACCCGGGTGTGGGGCCGGAGCACGCCTACCTGCATGAACAGGAGCGCGCCAGCTACGTGGGGGTGACCGACGCCGAGGCGTTGGCGGCCTTCCACCAATGCTCGCGCCTGGAAGGCATCATCCCGGCGCTGGAGAGCGCGCACGCGCTGGCCCACGCCATGACGGTGGCCAGAGACTTGGGCCGGGACCAGATCGTCCTCGTGAATCTCTCCGGACGGGGGGACAAGGACCTGGACATCGTCCGGCAGGCAGCGACCGATCGATGAACCGGATCGATCGCGCCTTCCAGGAGCTCCGCCCGAGGGGGCGGCTGGCGCTGATCGCCTACCTGACGGCCGGCTATCCATCGCTCCAGGACACGCCCTCGCTGGTGGAAGCGGTCGCCGGCGCGGGGGCGGACATGGTCGAGCTGGGGTTCCCGTTCTCCGACCCACTGGCCGACGGTCCCACCATCCAGGCGGCGTCGCAGGCGGCCCTCAAGCAGGGGGTCACGGTGGCCCGCGCGCTGGAAGCGGCCGCGTCAGCGCGCCGGCGCACGGCCGTGCCGCTGTTGGTGATGACCTACCTCAACCCGGTGCTGGCCTTTGGGGTGGAGGGCTTCTGCCGACAGGCGGCGCAGGCCGGCATCGACGGGCTGATCATCCCCGACCTGCCGCCCGAGGAAGCGGGCGAGCTGCGCCCGGCCGCCACCCAGGCCGGCCTCGACCTGGTCTTCTTCGTAGCCCCCACCAGCACCCCGGCTCGGATCCGGGCGGCTGCCGCGGCGGCCACCGGCTTCATTTACTGTGTGGCGTTGACCGGGGTCACCGGAGCCCGCGATCAGCTCGATCCGGCCGTGCTGCCGCTGGTGCGGTCGGTGAAGGCGGAGACGTCGCTGCCCGTGGTGGTGGGGTTTGGCCTGTCGCGGCCGGAGCACCTGCAAGCCCTGCGCGGGGTGGCCGACGGCGCGATTGTGGCCAGTGCCTTGCTGGACGCCATCCGCCAGGAGCCGCAGGACGCGGTGGGCGCGGCCAGCCGCTTCGTCCGTGGCCTGGAGGTCCGCTGATGGCGGTGCGCGGGATTCGGGGCGCGACCACGGCCGAGGCCGACACCGAGTCCGCCATCCTGGAGGCGACCCAGGACCTGCTCACCCAGATCCGCACGGCCAATGCCGTCCGCTCCGAGGACGTGGCCGGCATCTGGTTCACCACCAGCCGCGACCTCTCGGCCGAGTTCCCCGCCCGGGCCGCCCGCCGCCTGGGCTGGACCGAGGTGCCCATGCTCTGCGGGCACGAGATGGAGGTGCCGGCCCGCAACAGCCGCAGCGTGCCCCGCTGCATCCGGGTGCTGCTGCTGGTCAACACCGAGCGGCCGGCCTCCGACATCCGGTTTGTCTACCTGCGCGGGGCCGTTCACCTTCGGAGCGAGCCGTGATCATCGTGATGCGCCACGACGCCACGCCGGCGCAGGTGGCGGACATCGTCCAGCAGATCGAGCAGCATGGGATGAAGAGCCATCTCAGCTCCGGCGAGGAGCGGACGGTGATCGGCGTCATCGGGACCAATCCCTTCCAGCTCAAGGATCTCTTTGTCGAAGCGCCGGGAGTGGCCGAGGTGATCCCCATCACCAAGCCCTACAAGCTCTCCAACCGCGAGTTCCGGCCGCACGACACGCACATCAAGGTCGGTGGGGTGGAGGTGGGGTCGGACCAGGTCTGGATCGTAGCCGGCCCCTGCTCGATCGAGAACGCCGACATGTTCCTGGAGAGTGCCCGGGGGGTGAAGGCGGCCGGTGGGCACGCGCTCCGGGGCGGGGCCTTCAAGCCGCGCACGTCGCCGTACAGCTTCCAGGGGCTGCGCCACGATGGCCTCAGCATCCTCAAGGCGGTGCGGGCCGAGACCGGCCTCCCCATCGTCAGCGAGGTGCTCAGCGAGGCGGACCTGGACGCGGTGGCCGATGTGGCGGATGTGATCCAGATCGGCGCCCGCAACATGCAGAACTTTTCCCTGCTCTCGGAAGTCGGCCAGCTTCGGCGCCCGGTCCTGCTCAAGCGGGGCATGTCCTCCACCATCGAGGAATGGCTGTTGTCGGCCGAGTACATCCTCTCCCAGGGGAACTACGACGTCATCCTGTGCGAGCGTGGCATCCGCACCTTTGAGCCATACACGCGCAACACGCTGGACCTCAACGCCGTCCCCTTGATCCGGGAGTTGAGTCATCTGCCGGTGATCGTGGATCCTAGCCATGGCACCGGCCGGCGCTCGCTGGTCATCGCCATGGCCTTGGCGGCAGTGGCCGCCGGGGCCCACGGCGTGATTGTCGAGGTCCATCCCCATCCCGAGGTGGCCCTCTCGGACGGGGCGCAATCGCTGACGCTGGACGGCTTTCGCACCCTGATCCAGCAGCTGCGCCCGGTGGCGGAGGCCGTGGGCCGGCAGCTGGCGTGAGTGCGCTCAAGCGGGTCGCCATCGTCGGACCCGGGCTGATCGGGGGATCGATCGGGCTCGCCATCCGCGCCCGGCGGCCCGAGGTGGAGGTGATCGCCGTCGCGCGATCTGAGGCGGGCGCCGCTGCCGCCGTGGCCCGGGGCGCGGCCACCGCCGGATCGGCCGACCTGCAGGTCGCGGTAGCAGCCGACCTGGTGATCGTGGCCACCCCGTTGCCCGAGATGCGGCCAGTCCTGGCCCGGCTGGGGCGGATCCTCCCCGAGACGGCGCTGGTTACCGATGTGGGCAGCGTCAAGGCCCCCGTCGTGGGCTGGGCCGAAGAGCTGCTGCCCCATGCCCAGAATTTTCTTCCCGGCCATCCCATGGCCGGCAAGGCGGAGAGCGGGCTGCGGGCGGCGGAGGCCACCCTGTTCCAGGGCGCGCCCTGGATCTTCACGCCACCACCGGGTGCGGACCGAAGCCGCTTTGGAGAGGTCGTCCGCCTGGTCGAAGCCCTGGGCGCCACCCCCGTCTGGATGACGGCCGCCGAGCACGACCGGCGGGTGGCCCTGGTCAGCCACCTGGCCTTCACGGTCAGCGCCGCCTACGTGGCCGCGGTCAAGGCCTCGCCTGGATGGGCCCGCGCGGTCGAAATCGCGGGGCCCGGATTCCGGGATATGGTGCGACTCGCCGGCAGCGACCCCGACCTGTCGGCCGCCATCGCCCAGGCCAACCGGACCGAGCTGTTAGAAGCCATCGGCCACTTCGAGGCCGCGCTGAAAAGGTTCCGGCGCCACCTGGAAGAGAACACGCCCAGCATCTGGGAGCTCTTCGAGGAGAGCAAATTGGTCCACGACCAGTGGATGGCGGGCTGAACGAGCGGGTCGATCCCGCCCGCTCGTTCCACGCCGAGCTGCGCGTCCCCGGCGACAAGTCCATCGCCCACCGGGCGCTGATGCTGGCGGCCATCGCTCAGGGCGACAGCCGGATCGACGAGGTCCCGGACGGCGCCGACGTGCGCGCCACCGCGGACTGCCTGCGGGCCCTGGCGGTCGACATCCGCCCCACCGAGTCGGGCGTCACCGTGCGAGGGCGCGGGCTCGAAGCCTGGCAAACCCCCGCCCGCGACCTGCAATGCGCCAACTCGGGAACCACCATGCGGCTGCTCACCGGCTTGCTGGCCGGCAGTGCCATGCACGCCACGCTGGTCGGGGATGTCTCGCTGCAGCGTCGCCCCATGGATCGAGTGGTGCGGCCGCTGCGCCGGATGGGGGCGCGGATCACCGCCATCGACGGGCAGGCTCCCCTCCACATCGAGGGCTCCGCCCTCAGTGGGGTGGAGCATCAGCTGGCTCGGCCCAGCGCCCAGGTGAAGAGCGCGCTCTTGCTGGCGGGCCTGCACGCCAGCGGGGAAACGACCGTGATCGAGCCATCGCCCACCCGGGACCACACCGAGCGGCTGCTCCGGGTGATGGGCGCCTCCCTGCGGGTCGACGGCAATCGGATCACGGTGCGACGGACCAAGCGGCTGGCCCCCCTGATGTTCTCGGTGCCGGGCGATTTCTCATCGGCCGCCTTCCTGCTGGGAGCGGCGGCCCTGCGACCAGGATGGTCGGCCACCGTCCACGGCGTGGGGCTGAACCCCAGCCGCACCCGGTTCCTGGACATCCTCCGGGCCATGGGGGCCAGCGTCGCGGTGGCGCCATATCCGGACCAGCCTCTCGAACCGACCGGCATGGTGACCGTCCAGGGCGCTCGCCTGCGGGCGGTCGATCTCGATGGGGGGGACGTCGCCCAGGCAATCGATGAGGTGCCGCTCCTGCTGGCCATGGCCACGCAAGCCGAGGGCGCCACCCGCGTCACAGGCGCAGGCGAGCTCCGGGTCAAGGAGAGCGATCGCCTGGACGCCATGGCCGACGGCCTGCGGCGCCTGGGAGCCCGGGTAGAGGAGGAAGCGGACGGCATGACGATCGTGGGACCGACGCCGCTGCGGGCGGCGACCGTGGATGCGCACGGCGACCATCGGATCGCGATGGCCCTGGCCGTGGCGGCCCTGACCGCGGCTGGTCCCGTCCAGGTCAGCGGGGCGGCCAGCGTGGCCGTTTCCTATCCTGGGTTCTTCGAGGCTCTGCGCGCGGCCACCGGATGACTCCGGACCCAAGCGCCTCGCCGGCGCCGCTCCAGGACGACGCCGAAGAACGCCAGCTGCTCAGCCGCAGCGCGGCCGGCGACCAGGACGCGTTCCGGCAGCTGGTTCTTCGCCACCATCGACGGGTGGTGAACATTGCGTACCGGGCCCTGGGCGACGCTGGCCTGGCCGAAGATGTTGCCCAGGAGGTGTTCATCAAGGTCTTCCGCCACCTGCCCTCCTACCGGCACGAGAAACCCTTCGTCCACTGGTTGCATCGGGTAGCCGCCAACACTGTCACCGACGCGGCCCGCCGCCACCGCGACGTCCAATCGCTGGATTCGATGGCGCAGCCGCCGGCCGGTCAGGGCGGCGACCCCCAGGACGTGGCCGCCCAGCATGACCTGCAACGATCCGTCCGTCGCGCGATCGCGACCTTGCCGCCACATTACCGTGACACGCTGGCCCTGCAGGTCTATCACGACCTGAGCTATGAGGAGATCGCCCGGACCCTGGATGTCCCTATTGGCACGGTCATGTCGCGTCTCAACGGAGCCAAGCGGCTGCTTCGGGACCGGCTCCAGGGGCTGGCCGACCGCGAGGGGGGCGCGAATAGGCCGTGAACTCGATCCGTTCAATGTGTAGAAGCCGATGAGCATGACCCACGAGTGGGCGACCGAGCTGCTGGCGCCGTATGCGGACGGCGCCCTCCCCCTGGGGGAGGCGGCAGCGGTGCGCGCCCATCTGGGCGAGTGCGCGGCGTGCTCCGGCGAAGTGGCTGGCCTCCAGCAGCTCAACCAGGCGCTGGCCTTTGCGCCCGCGCCCCCGGTCGCCTTTGCGGCCTTCTGGGCCGGTATCCAAAAGCAGCTTCCCAAGCCGCGCGCGCAGGCGCGGGTGCGGGTGGTCCGGCGCTCGCTGGTCCTGGCCTTTGGCCTGGCGGCCCTGCTGGTCGTGACCACGGCCGCCTCCGCCTTCGCCTCCGACCGGGTGCTGCCGGATAGCCCGATCTACTCCCTGAAGCGGGTGGGCGAGACGGTCCGCCTGGACCTGGCCGGTACCCGCCAGGACCGGGTGCGGCTCGAGCTCAGCTTGGCCGCGGAGCGCCTGCACGAGGCGCAGGCGATGGCGACGGCGCGCAAGAACCAGCTGGCGCTGGCCTCCCTCCAGAGTTTCCAATCCCTGCTGAAAGACGCCGGCCCCGAGCTCGAGAATCCGACCGCCGCGGATCGACCGGAGATGCTGCGGACGATCGGCAGCCTGAGCGGTGAGCTGACCCAGGTCGAACAGGCCGCCACCACCCAAGCCGACGAAACCGATGTCCAGGTGGAGGCCGTCGTGCAGGGCGCCCAGGCCACCCTGGCGCAGGAACAGTCGAACGGTCAGGTTCCGGGCAGCGATTAGTCCGCGGCGCCGATTAGCCCGGTTACACTTTTCCGATGGCGCCCCGTGAGAACGTCATGGTCGTTCCGCGACCAACCCTCTTTCGGGAGGGCGAGTGGCAGGGATTCCGCGATCAGGACGTGGATCACCTCCTCGACACCATCCGCGCCGGCCACCGATTTCGCCCGCGGCACGAGGTGGAGGTCGATCCCAGTGAGCCACAGATCATCCCCTACCTGGTGTTCCGCTACGGTGATCGCTATTTCCTGACCCACCGGCTGCGCCGCTCCAGCGAGCGGCGGCTCCGCCACCTCTACTCGCTGGGGGTGGGCGGCCACATCAACCCGGAGGATGTGGAAGGGGCGCGCGATCCGATCGAGGTGGGGTTACGGCGCGAGTGGGAAGAGGAGGTCGTGTACAGCGGTGATTTCGAGCACCGGCTGATCGGCGCCATCAATGACACCACCACCGAGGTGGGCCGGGTCCACTTCGGCCTGATCTTCCTGGTGGAGGGCGATCGGGCGGAGATCGCCATCCGCGAGGTCGACAAGCTGAAGGGCGCGTTGTTCACGCTCGAGGAGATGCGCAGCTACTACCTGGACATGGAATCGTGGTCGCAGCTCATCTTCGACCACCTGGTGCGCAAGCCGCCCGCGCCCCTGCAGGCGGCCGGCAAACAGCTCTCGATTCTCTAGAGCGCGGATTCGGGCTTAGGTGCGGCGCGGCGACGTCGTCGACCTTCTCCTGTTGGCCCTGATCTGGGGCGCCTCCTTCCTGTTCATCAAGGTCGGGTTGCGCGACTTCTCGCTCTGGGACGTGGTCGGCATCCGGCTGCTGCTGGGGGCAGTCACCCTGGCGCTGATCGTGGTCGTGGGCCGCTATTCGCTGGCGGGGTGGCGGCGAGCGCTCCCGGTCCTGGTCGTCATCGGGGCCACCGGTTCGGCGATCCCTTTCCTGCTGATCACCTACGGTGAACTGCATATCTCCAGCAGCCTGGCCGCCATCCTCAATGCCACCACCCCCTTCTTTGCGGCGCCGATCTCGCACGTGTGGCTGGGCAGCCAGGATCGGCTGACGCCGAGCAAGCTGCTGGGCATCGTCATCGGCTTCCTGGG
>DASQAY010000331.1:0-5212 GCA_035635515.1 Candidatus Eiseniibacteriota bacterium
CGCAAGAGGTGAAGCAGGAGCGTTTCGACCTGGTCGTCCTGGGTGTGACCGGTGGCGATGACACTGCTGGTGCTGGCCGCGGCGGCCTGTCGCAAGAATGCGTACCGTGCGATGCGGGCGGCATTCTCGGTGTGGGCGAGCGGCGAAGCGGCCTGGCCCATGATCCGCTGATAGCCCCAGCGGTCCGCCAGCGCGTCGACGAATTTCGCGTCCGCTGGGCTGTCGGCCCGCCAGCCGTGGTCGAAATGCGCCACCGTCAGGTGCAGGGGTAGCGTGGGTTGCAGATCGCGAAGGATCGCCAGCAGGCCGAGCGAATCAGGACCGCCCGAAACGGCCACCAGCACCCGCTCGCCGGGCGCGAAAATGGCGTGGTCGCGGATGTAGGTCGCGATGCGGGAGGAGAGCATCTGGTTGGCTCGCTCGTGATTGGTGGCGGAGGCAAGGATCGAACTTGCGACATACCGGGTATGGGCCGGTTGCTCTACCACTGAGCTACTCCGCCGCGGGCATCGGTTAGTTTAGCAAGCATGCCGCGCCTCTTTGCCGAAATTGCCGACCGCTACGACGCGTTGCGTCCGCTGCAGGCGCGCGATCGCCGCCGCGTGGTTGTGCTTGGGTCTGCGGACTGGCTGCGCCCTGACGACCTGGTGGTTGAGGTCGGGTGCGGCACCGGGCGCATCACGCTACCGCTGGCCGAGATCAGTGCCCAGCAGGTGGTGGGCGTGGACCCGGAGGAGCGGATGCTGGAGGTCGCGCGGAGAAAAGACGTCGCCGGCCGGGTCCGGTGGCTGCGAGGGACCGCCTACCGGCTGCCGCTGGCCGATGGCGTGGCCGGCGCGGTGCTGATGAGCATGGTGGTCCACCTGCTCAAGCAGCCGGGCCGCGCGTTCGCAGAGGCCCGGCGGGTGCTGCGCCCACAGGGTCGGATGGTGCTCTGGACGTTCACCCCGCGGCACGTCCAAGAGTTCTACTTGAACGAGTGGTTTCCCAGCATCGCCCGAATTGACGGCCAGCGCTTCCCGAGCCCCAAAACGCTGGAGGCCGGGCTGCGGCGGACGGGATTCGCGTCGGTGGCGATGGATATCG
The DNA here is from genome assembly GCA_035635515.1 of Candidatus Eiseniibacteriota bacterium. Classification (GTDB taxonomy): domain Bacteria; phylum Chloroflexota; class Dormibacteria; order CF-121; family CF-121; genus CF-121. The sequence continues at coordinate 1,087 of DASQAY010000331.1, forward strand.
AGGAGGAAACGGGCACCCTGGCGGTGGAGGACGTCATCGACCGGGTGCGCGGGCGGTATATCTCGACCCTGAGCCTGGTCCCGCCGCTCGAGTACCGCCTGGGGCTGCAGCGGTTGGAAGAGTTGCGCACGCTGCATGGGGGGCGCCCGATTCCGTACCGCCTGGAGTGGGTCATCGTCACGGCCACCGCGTAGAAGAGAAAGAGGAGCTGCCGGGCTCCTCTTTCCTGGGTTGATAGTTGGTTGCGCGGGCCAGATTCGAACTGGCGACCTTCGGGTTATGAGCCCGACGAGCTTCCACTGCTCCACCGCGCTCGCAGCCCTACGAGGGCGAGGGTGTCATTTTACTCCAACCGCGCCGCAGACCGCCAAGGGCGCGCGCTCGGGCGCACCGGCTACTTGTACTTGCCGCCCCGCTTGGCTTCCAGGTTGCGCTTGATGTCGAGCAACCGTTCCTCGCTGCTCTTCAAAAACTTGGAGAGCTTCTCCTCGAACACCGGATCCGCCCCCTCGGGCAGCTCGCGCTTGCCTCGGCCCCAGCGCTTGTACGGCCGCGGGAGCACTGGCATGGTGGCCGCCATGGGACCATCCGGCACGGCCGCCTGCTTGAGCGACAGGTCGACCTTGCCGTTGGTGGGGTTGACGTTCAGCACCTTGACCTTGACGCGCTCATTCATCTTCAGGTGGTTATTGACATCGCGCACGTACTCGTTCGCGATCTCAGAGATATGAATGAGCCCCGTCCCGCCGCCCTCGATTTGAACGAACGCCCCAAAATTCGTGATCCCGACTATGGTCCCTTCGACCAGTGTCCCCGGCGTTACTGCCACTTACCCAGCGCTGCCTCCTAGTGCCACAGGTTCTTCAACCAGCCCACGACCGCCTGCCACGCGCCGCCGACGCCGCCGGCCGCACGGGCCTCCGCAGAACCCGCCGGGTGCCCAGCGCCAGCGGTAGCCGCCGGCGACGGGCTGGGCTTCACGATGATATAGACGTTTTCGCTCGGCCGTGCGAATCCGTACTTTCGGGCCTCTTCCTCCATGGCGCTGGGGGAGGCCGCGGACGCCAGGTCGCGTTGGGCCTGGGCGTTTTCGGCAGCCAGTTGCGTGTTCTGCGCTTTCAGCTGGTCGGCTTGATGTCCTAACCGGAGATTCAACAGTACCTCAGAGCCAAATGCCCACACGCCCCACAACAAAATCGCCACCGTGGCCAGCCAGATCAGGCGATCGGGCGCCACAAATCGGATCTTCTCGCGGGACGGTCTGGCGGTGGTGTTGCTCAAATGGGATGGTGTGACGCGGCAGGATCGCCGGCCCGAAAACGGGTTGCATTATAGAGTGAACCCCCTACCCGTTGGCAAGATCCCTAGCACGATCGTCACTCTCCGCGGCCTTCGCCGCCTCCCACCGCCGGTCCAGCTCGGCCAGCGACATGCCCGCCAGCTGAACACCCTCTGCCTGGGCGCCCCCCTCCATCAGCCGAAAGCGCGCCTCGAAGCGCTGGGTGGCCGCCCGCAAGGCGTCCTCCGGGTTGATCTCCAGTCGCCGGGCGACGTTGACCAGGGCGAAGAGCAGATCGCCGAACTCGGCCTCCCGCTCCTCCACCGTGGCCGCCTGGCGCAACTCGGCGACCTCCTCCCCCACCTTTTCGATGGCGCCCTCGACGTCCGGCCAATCAAAACCCACCCGCTGGGCCCGCTTCTGCAGCGACCAGGCCCACTGCAGGGCCGGCAACGACCGCTGCACGCCGTCCAACGCCGAGACCCGCCCATACTCGGCGGCCTTGAGCGCTTCCCAGTTCGCAACCACTTCCTCCGACCCTGATACCACGACCGACCCGAACACGTGCGGATGCCGCCGCACCAGCTTTTGGCGGACCGCGTCGGCCACATTGCCCAGCTCGAACTCGCCCGCCTGCCGGGCAATCTCGGCGTGCATCAACACCTGGAGCAGCACATCACCCAGCTCGTCCCGCAGCTCGTCGACGGCTCCCCCGTCGATGGCGGCCAGCACCTCATAGGCCTCCTCCAGCAGGGTGGATCGCAACGAGGCGTGGGTTTGCTCGCGGTCCCACGGACATCCATCGGGCCCGCGCAACCGCTCGACCACCGCGATCAAGTCGCTCAGCCGTTGCATCCGCTCGTCCATCGAACTGATGTTAAGCGACCGTGGTGACCATGCCCCCGGCCCGCTGGCCGGCCGCCCGCAGGCTCGGCACCGCCGCCAGGACCAGGGCGACGCAAGCCACCGCCCCGACCACGAAGGGGACGGCCAGCCCGATGGCAAAAAGTGTCCCGCCGAGCAGGGAGCCGATGGCCATGGCCGCGCTCAACGCGGTGCCCACAATGCCCTGGGCCTCGCCCCGGCTCTCCGGCACCGCGTCCATCAGGAAGGCGTTCATGGCCGGCTCGGCGAATGCCCACAGCCCAGCCTCGACCGCGCCCACCGCCATCACCACCGGGATGTTGTGCAGCAACGGATAAAACGGCCCGATCATGGCGGTGAAACCCACCGAAGCCGCCGCCAGCCAGCGGCGATCCCAGCGGTCTGAGGCCCACCCGGCCAGCGGCGTGACGATCACCAGGGGCAGTGCCCACAGCGAGAAGGAGAGGCCGATCACCGGATCGCTGGCTCCAATGGCCCGCATGTAGAGACTCCAGATCACGTCGTAGATCCCGGCCAGAAGCCCGACCCCGGCCGTCAGGATGAGGACGCCGCGGAGGGCCTGCCCGCCTCGCCCCGATCGCAGACTGGGCACCGGTACGCTGGGGTGTCCGGCCATGCGGCGCACCGACGGGCCGAGCGCCACCGCCGCCACCACCGCCGCCGCCGCCAGCGCCGCGCCGGTGGTCACGAAGACGGTCCAGCGACCGAACACGGCCAGCAACCCACCCAGAGCCGGCCCCACGATCAGGCCCGACATGCGGGCGGCCGACACCCACCCATACGCCATCCCCAGCTCTTCGGGAGGAACCACGTCCGCCACGGCGGCCCGTTCGGCGGGCGCCGCAGCCGCGAATCCGAGTCCCTGCACAAACCGCAGGCCCACCAGCCAGGCGACCGACAGCGGCAGCACAAATACCAACGAGGCCGCTGCCGAAAGCAGCAACCCCGCCACCATCATTTCTCGCCGGCCCAGCCGGTCGGCCAGCCAGCCCGCCGGCCATTGCCCCACCGCCTGCGCCACCAGCGCCGCCGCCACCACCACCCCGACCAGCGCGTACGAGGCCCCCCGCTCGCGCAGGTACAGCGGCAGGATCGGCAGGATGGACCCAATCCCGGTTCCGGACACGAAGACGGCCGCCAGGATCCCCGCCAGCGCGGTGCGGCGCCGAGCCGGTTGCATGACAGAGAACGGTACCGGCTTTACGCTCGGACCGGGCTAGGCCAGCCCGGTGATGGTCCCCGATCCGTCGATGTCGATCCGGGTGTAGGCGGGCTCCCTGCCCAGGCCGGGCATCAGCTGGATGTCACCCGACAGCGCGACATTGAAGCCAGCGCCGACCGACGGATACACCGACCGCACCGGGAAGGTGAAACCGCGCGGCCGCCCCTTCAATGCCGGGTCGTGCGACAGCGAGAGGTGCGTCTTCGACATGCAGACCGGCAGCGTTCCCATCCCGCGCTCGCTGAGCCAGTCGATCCGCTTCTGGCACTGGGGCAGGAATTCCACCGCACCGGCCCCGTACAACCGGTGGGCCAGGATCTCGATCTGTTCACGGATCGGAGTCTGCGGTCCATACAGCGGTCGGAAGCCGTTGACACCTCGACCCGCCCGGACCACGGCCTGGGCCAGCTCCAGCGCCCCCTCGCCGCCGCGGCCAAAACCGTCGTGGACCACCGCCTCCTCGGCTCCGTACCCGAGGGCGAGCTCGACCACGCGACCCAACTCCCGGTCGGTATCGGTCGGAAACTTGTTGACCGCGACCACCGGATGCAGCCCGAAGGCGTGCACGATCTCCACGTGCGCCGCCAGGTTTTCGGCGCCGCGCTCCAGCGCACCCATGTCCTCCACCTCGAGCTTCGAGGCGCCGCCATGCGCCTTCAGCGCCCGCACCGTGCAGACGACCACCGCCGTCGAGGGCTTCAAGTTCCCATAGCGCGCCACGATGTGACAGAACTTCTCCA
>DASQAY010000332.1:0-5127 GCA_035635515.1 Candidatus Eiseniibacteriota bacterium
CGCTCACCTGTTTGGAGAGCATCGAGTCGGTCACCTCAACGTGGTCTCTCACGAAGCTGAACTCGACCTTGCTGGCTGCCGCCAGGAGAGCCACTATCGAAAAGCGAACCGGATGACCCAGGAGGTCGTCCAACTCGTGACGGGGATGGCTCAACGGCGCCCGACCAGCCAGCCGGCGACGAGCAACGGGATGACAGCCACCACCACGCTGCCGCCGAAATGGATGCCGGGCTGATGCGGCCCCCACCAACCGGTGGCAATGCTCACCCAGATGACCGCAGCATTCCACAGCAGGAACACCGCGACGGAGCCCAACAGCCAGACAATGCCCATGCGACTCCAGGCTCGAATCCGCCACATGACGTATACCGTGCCGGCCAATCCAGCCAAGAAAATGACGATCAGCGCGTCACGGATCAAAACGCTTCCCTGGCGGGGATTGCCGCTCAGGAGGGCTCCGGTGGCGAGATACAGCGTGGCCAATATCCACAGAATCAGCCGCAACTGGCTGTCAGCCCGCCGCACTGTCGCCGCTCGACTGTTCGCCTCGTCCAATGCGGCGCGAGCGTCTTGTGTCCCCGCAAGGGGAAGGGAGAGTCTAGGACCCATCCCCCATCCCCTTTTCGCAAGGGGAGGAAGCCCTGGTCCACGCTCCCCGCCATGGGAAAGGCGGAGTCTGGGTAATGATGTAAGGCGATGACGCTCGCCGTCGGGATCATTGGCCTGCCCAACGTGGGGAAGACGACCCTGTTCAACGCCCTTACCCGCGCAGGTGCGGGGGTCGCCTCCTACGCCTTCAGCACCGTGGAACCGAACACCGCGATGGTGGAGGTACCCGACCGCCGGCTGGCACGCCTGGCCGAGATGTACAAGCCCAAGAAGATCACACCGACGTTGATGAAGTTCGTGGACGTGGCGGGGCTGGTCAAGGGCGCCAGCCGAGGCGAGGGGATGGGCAACCAGTTCCTCGCCAGCATCCGGGACGTCGACGCGCTGGCCATGGTGGTGCGGGTATTTCGTGACCCGAATGTCCAGCACGTGTCGGGCGGGATCGATCCGGTCGCCGACATGGCGCTGGTCAACCTGGAGCTGGTCCTCGCCGACCTCGACGTGGTGAACCGGCGGCGAGAGAAGATCGCGCCCACCGCCCGCTTCAAGCCAAGCAGCAAGGAGGAGGCCGAGGTCAGGCTCCTGGACCGGGTGCGGGCGCACCTGGACGCGGGCCAGCCGGTGCGCACCCTGGGCCTGGAGGCGGATGAAGCGCTCCTGCTCAAGAGCTTCGCGCTGCTCACCGCCAAACCGGTCCTCTACGTCGCCAATGTCGACGAGGCCGACATCGGCCACGACACCGGCCCGGTGGCCGAGCTGCAGGCCGAGGCCCAGCGCGAGAATGCAGACACGATCGCGCTCTCGGTCCGCCTGGAAGCCGAGCTCCGAGAGCTGCCCGACGAGGAAGCCCAGGCCTTCCTGCACGACGTCGGACTGAAGGAGCCGGCGCTCGATGCCTTCATTCACGCCGCCTATCGCCTGCTGCGCCTGAGCACGTTCCTGACCGCGGGCGATCCCGAAGTGCGGGCCTGGACGGTGCGGGAGGGTTCGCGGGCCCCCGAGGCCGCCGGCGTGATCCACTCCGACTTCGAGCGCGGCTTCATCCGGGCCGAGGTAGTGGCGTTCGCCGATCTCGACGCCGCCGGCAGCTATGCGCGGGCTCGCGAAAAGGGGCAGGTCCGGCTGGAGGGCAAGGAGTATGTCATGAAGGACGGGGACGTCGTGCTGTTCCGCTTCAATGTCTGATCCCGTCCTCTGGCGGCTGGTGGTGGATGGCGCTCGGCGCGGACCGCGGAACATGGCGGTGGACGAGGCGCTGCTGGACTCGGTCAGCCGCCGGCAGGCGCCGCCGACGCTCCGGTTCTATCAGTGGGCGCCGGCCTGCCTGTCGCTGGGATACTTCCAGCCGTTTGCCGCGGTCGATGTGCCGGCCTGCCGCCAGGCCGGCGTGGATATCGTGCGCCGCCCCACCGGCGGGCGTGCCATCTTGCATCACCACGAATTGACCTACAGCATCGCGTTGCCGGTGGCCGCCCTGGACAACGAGACCGGCGTGCTGCAGTCCTATTACCACCTGAGCCTGGGACTGACCGAAGGCCTGCGCCGCCTGGGCGTGGAAACGACTCTAGCCCGGAGCGGACCCCTTCGCGCCGACCACGGCCCGGCCTGTTTCGACGAGCCGTCAGACCACGAAATTCTGCTTGGCGGGCGCAAGCTGGTCGGCAGCGCCCAGGTGCGGCGCAACGGCGCCCTGCTCCAGCATGGCAGCATCCTGTTTCAGCCACAGGTCGACGAACTGCTCCATTGCCTTCGCCTGGAACCCCAGGAGGCCGCTCGCCAGCGAAAGGCCATGACGGCCGGGGTGGCCGGCCTCGATCAGGCCGGTCGGTTCACCGCGTGTGACGTCGGTCAGGCCGTGGCGGTGGGGATGGAGTCCGCCCTGGGGATCCGGGTCGAACGCGGATCCCTCACCCGGGCAGAGCGATCGGCCGCTGCCTGGCTGGAGCGGCACAAGTACGCGACCGCCGAATGGACCGAGGGGGAGGGACGGAACAAGGGCCAGATGAGGAGGGGCTGAGCAGCGGCGACGGCATGGACGGCTGCAGGAATCTGGCCCTTGTTTGCTCGCGGCGTGGGAACAACACTAAATGCTGTACCCAAGCGCGAGTTGTACCACAGCCTGTAGGTCGTGTCAAGCATTTTTCCCCGGGTGAGTACACTCCATAGTTGGCCGTGTCACGCAAGAACAAGCGAGCCCATCAACGCAAACCTCAGCGCGGCCCGGGCGGCCCCGTCTCCAGGACGCCCGGCGCGGTTCCGGGAGCTGTCCCCCGTCCGCTCGCATCCAGCGAGACGGCCGCCCTCAGTCCGACCCCGCGCCCCATGCGAGGACGCGGACCGGCGCCCATCCCGCTCCTGGAGCAGGATGCGGCCATTCCGCTGGAGCGGGTTCCCTACTTCCGCGCCGATCTGCGGCGCATCGCCATCACGGCCACGGCCATGTTCGCGCTGCTGATCATCGGCTCCTTCTTTATTAGGTAGAGAAGCCCAGCCCTTCATCCACGCAACAGCGCGGGAGGGTTGGACGAGACCCTCTCCCCGACCCTGCCCACCCGGGAAATCACGCGACCCTGACGTCAGTGGCTCCCCGCAAGGGGGAGGGAGAGTTCCCCGCAGAACGGGTAGAGAGTTCGACCAGACCCCCTCCGTGCCCTCCCCCTGAGGGGGAGGAGAAATGAGGGCAAGAATCCGGCGGGGCGGCCGTTTCTGGGGTTGGAACCGTCACTAACGTGTCACAACCAACAGGAGGACCATCCGTGTTCGAGCCCAGACCCAGCCGCAAATCCGTTCCCGTGTCTGCCGAAACCGTGCTCAGCAACGAGATCAAGCTGGAGGGCCGCCTGCATTCCAGCACCAACATCCGCTTCGACGGTGAAATGACCGGCGATGTCAGCACCGACGGGGATCTGGCCGTGGGCGAGCACGGCCGCATCAAGGGCAACGTCACCGCCCGAAACGTCGTGGTTGGCGGCAGCGTCCAGGGCAATGTGCAGACCACCGGCCGGCTCGAGATCCTGGCCACCGGCAAGGTCTACGGCGATATCGCCGTCGGCTCCCTGATCATCGACGAGGGCGGCATCCTGCGCGGCAAGAGCGCCGTGCACGCCGATGACCAGACCGCCACCTCGACCGCGCCGCGTTCCGATTTCACGACCGTCGCCGCTTAAGTTCCCTAATTCATCTGGAAGGGCTCCGAGTTCCGGAGCCCTTCTACACTTAGGGCGTGTTTTTCGGCGACCCGATCCAGTTCATCACCGCCGCCATCTTCTTGATCCCCGGCCTCCTCCTGGGATTGGTCTTGCACGAGGCGGCGCATGCCGCGGTGGCCGTGGCCCGGGGCGACCAAACGCCCCGGCTGGACGGCCGGCTTTCCCTCAATCCCTCCCATCACCTGGATCCGCTGGGCACGATTGCCGTCCTGCTCGTGCACTTCGGCTGGGCCAAGCCGGTCCGGATCAACCCCTCCCGGATGCGCCACCGCCTTGATCCCGCCCTGGTGGCGGCTGCCGGGCCGCTTACCAACCTCCTGATTGCGGTCGCACTGTCCATCCCGCTGAAGCTGGCGTTCGCCAGCGGGATTGGATTGAGCGCGCAGGAGACCTTCGCCCAGCCGCCGCTCGACATCCTGATCGAGTTTGTCCTGGTGGCCTTCTTCCTCAATGTGGTGCTGGCCGTGTTCAACCTGCTGCCTATCCCGCCGCTCGATGGCTATAACCTGGTGGCAACCCTCCTGCGGCGGTCGTTCCCGAACTTCTTCGCTCGGGTCGACGCCAACAGCCAGATCATCGGCCTGGTGCTGCTCGTCCTCCTCTTCTTCGTTCCCGGCGTGCGCGCGCTGGTCTTTAATCCGATCTACTCACTGGCCGGCCAGTTGCTGCTCTGAGGGCGGGAGGGAGTCTCCAGGTGGCCCAGCTGCGCGACCTGCCCAGTGTGCACGAGCTGCTCGAAGATCCACGGGGACGCCTGCTGGCCGCGGAACACGGTCGGCCGCTGGTCCTGTTCGCCGTGCAGCGGTCGCTGGAACGCGAACGCCAGGAGGGTACGGTGGCCGAGTCCGGCCGCCGCTGGGCGGACGTCGAAGACCAGATCCAGGCGCTCCGGCGGCCGCGGCTTCGACCCGTGATCAACGCCACCGGTGTGATCCTGCACACGAACCTGGGGCGGGCTCCCCTGTCACCGGAAGCGGCGGCGGCGGTCGCCCGGGTCGCCACCCGATACTCCAACCTCGAGCTGGACCTGCGGACCGGCAAGCGCGGCACCCGCCACGAGCTGGTGTCCGATATCCTCTGTCACCTGACGGGCGCCGAAGCGGCGGCGGTGGTCAACAACTGCGCGGCCGCCACGCTGCTGATGCTGGCCGCCCTGGCCAAGGGCAAAGAGGTGATCGTCTCCCGCGGGGAGCTGGTGGAGATCGGGGGCGCCTTTCGGATGCCCGACGTGATGCGCCTCTCCGGCGCCCGGATGGTAGAGGTGGGCACCACCAACCGGACCCGGGTCGAGGACTACCAGGCGGCCATC
>DASQAY010000333.1:0-6221 GCA_035635515.1 Candidatus Eiseniibacteriota bacterium
AACCGTCCTGGCGTACTTCGCTCCCATGCTGGTCGGCATCACCCTGATCAGCCTTTTCCCGATTGTCTACAACGCCTACATCTCCCTCACCAACCGCAGCCTCTTTCATTTCCGCCATTTCCAGTTCATCGGGCTGGCCAACTACGGCACGCTCTTCAGCTCTCTGAACGGCGACTTCTTCATCGTCCTGTTCAAGTCATTCCTCTTCGTCGCCATCTGCATCCCGCTCTTCTTGCTCTTCGGGATGCTGACGGCGCTGGCCGTGAACCACCCGCTGACCCGCTGGAAGTCGTTCTGGCGCGTCGCCCTGATCGTGCCCTGGGCGGTCCCCAGCTACATCACCGCCTTCATCTGGAAGTTCTTCTTTAACGAGCAGTTCGGCACGCTGAACCAGCTGCTGCGGATCCCCTTTGGGCCGAAGGCGGGGCTCCCCTGGTTGAGCGATCCGACCTGGGCGTTTGGCTCGATCGTGATTGCCAATGTCTGGATGTCGTACCCCTTCTTCATGGTGGTGTTCCTGGGCGCCCTCCAGAGCATTCCGCTGGAGCTGCTGGAGGCGGCCGCCATCGACGGCGCCAATGCCTGGCAGCGGTTCTGGCGGGTCACGCTGCCCCTGCTCCGGCCGGCGGTCCTCCCGGCGGCCGTCCTCAGCGCGATCCTGACCTTCCAGGTCCTGAACACCGGCTACCTGATCACCGAAGGCGGGCCCTTCACCAGCCCGCTGAAGCCCGGCGCCACCGAGTTCGTGATGATCTACGCCTTCCGGCAGGCGTTCCAGCTCTTCCGGTTTGGCTACATCGCGGCCTTCGCGGTGGTCATGTTCACCCTCCTCTTTGGCGTGACCATGACCAGCCTGCGGTTCACCGGCCTGGTGGAGGAGCAGGCCCGATGAAACGAGGGAACCTGGCGACCAGCCTGTTCATTCACGGCTTCCTGGTGGCGATGCTGGTCATCGCCGTCTTCCCGGTGTTTTTCGTGCTCCAGGCTTCGGTGCGGCCGGGACAGTCGCTCTACACGCTGACCCTGAGCCTCTGGCCAGACCACCCCACCCTCGACAACTTCCACTACATCCTGACCCAGATCCCGTTCCCGACCTGGCTGCGCAACAGCCTGATCGTCTGCACCGCCACCATGTTCGCCGGACTGGTCGGCTCGGCCACCGGGGCCTACGCCCTGTCGCGCTTCAGGTTCGCCGGCAAGCGGATGACCCTGATCCTGCTGCTGGCCATCCAGTCGTTTCCCACCGTGCTGGCGCTGATCCCGATTTACATCATCCTGCGGCTGGTGCACCTGATCGGAACGCCCGTCGGGCTGATCCTCGCGTACGTCTCGGTGGCACTGGTCTTCGCCGCCTGGAACTTGAAGGGCTACTTCGACACCATTCCGCACGAGATCGATGAGGCCGCGCTGATGGACGGCTGCACGCCCACCCAGGCGTTCCTCCGGGTGACGCTGCCCCTGGCGGTGCCGGCCCTGGCAGTCACGGCCCTGCTCATGTTCATCACCGGCTGGAACGAGTGGGTCATGGCCCAGACGCTCCTGTCCGATGAGAACACCTACACGGTCCCGGTTGGCCTGTGGGGGCTGCAGAACGACTACCGGATCCCGTGGGGCTACTTCGCCTCGGCCGCCCTGATCGTCTCCATCCCGATCATGACCCTGTTCCTCTTGCTCCAACGGTATTTCCGGTCCGGGCTCACGGTTGGCGGAGTCAAAGGATGAGCCGGGTCACCATCCAGGACGTGGCAAAGGCCGCCCGGGTCTCCGCCACGACGGTCTCGTTTGCCTTCAACCAGCCGGAGCAACTGAGCGAGGCGACCCGCACAAGGGTCCTCTCCACCGCTCGCCGGCTCGGGTACGCCCCCCACCCATCGGCCCGCTCGCTGTCGACCAAGCGCCATGGCTCGATCGGGCTGCTGACTCCCCAGCCCCTGGAGGTCGTGTTTGCCAATCCGTTTGTATCCGAGCTGCTGCAGGGTATCGGGGCGGTCTGCGCCCAGCACGACATGACCCTGCTGCTGGTCCCGCCCCTGAACGGGTCCCTGGAGAGCGCCGTGGGACGGGCTCCGGTCGACGGGGTGATCAGTCTGGGCCTCAACGCCGGCGACCCCGCGCTGGAGACGCTCGCCCGGTTCGGTCTTCCCTGGATCCTGATCGACGCCGAGGCGCCGTCGGGGGTGGCGACTGTGAACGTCGATGACTTTGGCGGCGCCGCACTGGCCGCCCGTCATGTCCTGGAGCTCGGCCATCGACGGATCGCCGTCATCGGACTGGGTAGGACCAGCCCCCAGCGGGCCCAGCTGGGCATCGGTGCCCGGCGGCTCGCCGGATACCGGGGGGCCATCGACGCGGCCGGCGTGCCGGCTCCCACGGTCGACCCGGGCGGGGTGACGTTCGCGGCGGGCACCCAGGCTTTTCGAAACCTGTGGCGGGCGCGCCGCAAGCCCACGGCGGTGCTGGCCATGAGCGACATGGCGGCGCTGGGGCTGATGGCCGCGGCCCGTGAGGCCGGGGTCCGCATTCCGGAGGACCTCTCGGTAGTCGGGTTCGACGACCTGCCGATGGCCGCCTGGGCCCAGCCGGGATTGACCACCGTGCGGCAACCGATCGTGGAAAAGGGCCGGCAGGCTGCCCGGCTGCTGATCGACAGCCTGGCCGGCAAAGCGGTGCATTCCCCCAGCCCGTTGCCCACCGAACTTATCCTGCGGGGATCGACGGGACGACAACCGTAAGCCCGGTGGCTTGATGCGCCGGCGTGGATTCCGGCTCGGGCGCCTGCGGACGGGGGCGCTGGCGGCGCTGGGGGTCGTCAGCCTGGCGCTGACGGCACCGCTGGCCCAATCCAGCGGCGCCATCGCTCCCGGGCATTCGGTTGCGGCGGACGTCTGGACGACCGGCGACAAAGTCGCCGTCGGGACGGCGGTGGAGAGTCCGGCGTCACCTCTCTGGTTCACGGCCGTTCGGGGTGGCCTGGCCGACCTCCTCTATCCCCGAGTCGACCAGGACAACCTGCGCCAGTTCGGATACCTGGTCACGGACGGGTCCAGCTTTCTCTTCGACAGCATGCGCGATGGCCTCGCGGTCAGCCGGGTTATCGACGACCGAGCCTTGCTGTATCAGACCACGGTCAGCGACCCGGCCCATGGGTTTGTGCTGGTCTCCGAATTTGCCGTCGACCCGGCGCGGCCGGTGGTGCTGATGCAGACCCAGTACATCGGGCCCAGCAGTCTGCACGTCTACGCCTACCTGGTGCCACATCTTCTCAACGGCGGACGGGGACAAACCGGCTGGTTCGCGCCGAACCGCGCCTACGTGTCCAGGCTGGACCGCTGGCTGGCCGTGGGAAGCACCGCCTCGATGGCTCGACACACGGCCGGCTACCTGCGCGTCAATGACGGGTTCGAGGAGCTGCGCCACTTCGACCTGGCGCACCAGGATGACCGCGCCGGTCCGGGCCGCATCACGCTGGCCTGGGAGGTGCCGAATGCCACCGAGTGGACGATGGCGTTGGGGATGGGCACCAGCCAGGCGGAGGCCGACCGCAGCGTCGCGGAGAGCCTGAAGTCCGGTTTCGCGGCGGTGCGCGCCGCCTATCGGGACGGCTGGCTGCGCTATGCCGCCCGCCTCGATCCGCTGGGGGGCCGGGCCACCGCTCTCTACTACCACAGCGCCGAGATCATCAAAGCCGCCGAGGACCGGCAGCAGCCGGGCGCGATCGTGGCCTCGCTCGCGCTCCCGTGGGGCAACGCGACCCTGGACGCGCCGGTGGATGTCGGATACCGCAAGGTCTGGCCGCGCGACCTCTACCACGCGGCCAGCGGTCTGCTGGCGGCCGGTGATGAACGGACGGCCATCGACGTGGTCCACTTCATGCGAAGTCAGCAGCTGGCGGACGGCAGCATGCCCCAGAACACGGACCTGGACGGCCGCCGGCAGTGGACGGGCGATCAGCTCGACGAAACCGCCGATGCCATCCTGCTGGCCGTGCGCCTGGCCCCGCGGATCGCCCCCGGGAGCGGACCGGACATCGTGGGGGCCGCGGAGTACTTGCTCCATCGCGGCCCCTCCACCGAGCAGGAGCGATGGGAGGAGAACAGCGGGTACTCGCCGGCCACCATGGCCGCCGAGATCGCGGCCCTGCGCGCGGCCGCGCGATGGGCTCGAGCCCAGCAGCAGGCTGCCCAAGCGACGCGCTGGCAGGCGGTCGCCGATCAGTGGGATGCGCAGGTCGAGGCCCTCACCTACCTAACCAGCGGTCCCCTGGGGAGCGGCTATTACCTGCGGATCACCGCCGATGGCCACCCCGCCGCGGATGATCCGCTGACCATCGCCAATGGGGGCGGCACCTTCGATCAGCGGCTGATCGTCGATCCCAGCTTTCTGGAGCTGGTTCGGCTGGGCATCCGGCCGCCCGCAGACCCGCGGATCCGGAGCGCGCTGGCGGTGCTGGATGCCGTCGACCGGGGCGACAGCCGTAGCGGGTCGGGATGGTATCGGTACCCCCACGATGCCTATGGCGAGAGCACGCCGGGCGGACCGCCGGACGGGCATGGGCACCTCTGGCCGCTGCTGTCGGGCGAGCGAGGCGTGTACGCGGTGCTGGCCGGTGACGACGTGGCGCCGTTGGTGCGGGAGCTAGAAGCCTGGGCGGGACCCGAACAGCTGCTCTCCGAGCAGGTCTTTGAGGGGACCGGAGCGCCGACCGGCTCGGCCCGGCCCCTGGTCTGGGCCCACGCCGAATACATCGTTTTGTTGCGGGCGACCCTCACCGGTCGGGTGGATGACCAGCCGGGCTAGCCCGAATCCACCGAAACACACTCGCATCTCGGGCGCGGATTCGAGCGATGCGTGCGTTGGCTCCTGCGCGCGTTCACGCATCGACGGATGCGCTCCCTCGCGTGCTCGTCGCCGCCTTCGGCTCATCTCGCCCCGCATCCCAATCTGCTTCGTCCGTTCGGTGGATCCGGGCTAAACTCGCCTCATGCCGCGACTCCGGGCCACCGACTCCGGGCAGGTCTATAACGTCGACATCCCGGAGTTAAGGGTCACCCGAGATACGGATGGGATCTACGTGCTGCATGGACGCGGGCACTTCATGACCTTCCAGACGCGGGAGCAGGCCTTTGAGCACAAGCGGGAGATCGAGGCGGCCACCGGCGGCGGCAGCAACTGGATCAAGAAGTAGGCGCTTTCCTGCCGACCAGCTAGCGCGTTGCCGAAGCGATCCGCCAGTGCGCCGCGATCCGATCCGCGGACAGGGCGGTCGGGTAGATGGCGACCTCGTCGATCAGGGCGTTGGTGAAATGCCCGTCTGGCCGGCGGCCGATGGTCAAGGGATCGTTGGTCTGTTTCGGGACGGCGGTGACGCTGAGGCTGCTGTCCAGCGTGCCGTTGATAAAGAGCTTCGCGGTCGTTCCGTCGTAGGTCGCCACCACGTAGTACCAGGTATTCAAGGCCAGCAGCTGCACCGACGTGACCGTCGGGCCAACGTCTGCCGTCACCCGGAATTCCAGCAGGCCGTTGTGGTGGCTGTTGAGGAGCTGGAACCAGCCGCTGCCCGCGGCGCCGCCGGCAGCAACGTTTTTGGCCACGTAGACGCCGTATTCCATGTCGGTCCGCTTCTTGATCCACAACTCGATGGTCACGGTGTTGACCAGCAAGCTGGCTGAGCTGGGCACGCTGGCCGCGCCGCTCCGGTCATCAAAGCCGACCGCGGTGTCCCCATCACCGGCAATGGCCCCCGGCTGTCCAAGCGTGAAGCCGCCCTCATACACACCGTTGTTTCCATGGCTGGATTGGTCAGCCATGGTGGCGCCAGTGGTCTCTCCCATCCTCCAGTAGCCGACCGGTCCATCCTTCAGGACCGCGGCGATGTAGGTCGGGGCACTGGTCGGGCCGGCCGGCGCCGCAGCCGTCGTGGGTCCGCAGCCCGATAGGGCCATCGCCATCAGTACGAGTGGGAATGCCCGCCTCACCTATATAGAGACGCAGCCAGCCCGAGCCCCCTTGCACGAACGGGCGGGGCTCAACCCGTGTTCGGTTGGGCTGCGCCTAGAGGTCCCCAATCCAGTCGGCCGCGTGGGGGAGGGGATGGTGTCCCTTGCTGGGCCGCAGGTCCTGGATGCGACGCAGGTCGTGCTCCCGGTACAGGCGAGCCCGCCGGATGCCCTGTCGGTAGCTCTTGACTACGCCCCGGCTGACGTAGGCGTAGAGGGTGGTCG
>DASQAY010000334.1:0-5116 GCA_035635515.1 Candidatus Eiseniibacteriota bacterium
CCGCGCATCTGCCCCCTCCCCTACCCCTCCCCAGAGGGGAGGGGACGAAATGGCTGCCACTCGCCCGAGGGGAGGGGACGAGCTGGTGGCGCGGCGAGTCAGGGGGTCTGATCGGCCCACCAAGATCCTGATCATCGGCTCGGGTCCGATCGTCATCGGCCAGGCGGCCGAGTTCGATTACGCGGGCACCCAGGCCTGTCGCGCGCTGCGCGAGGAAGGCATCAGCACCGTGCTGGTCAACTCCAACCCGGCGACCATCATGACCGACGAAGGGGTCGCCGACCGCGTCTACATCGAGCCGCTCACTCGGGCCAGCCTGGAGGCCATCATCGCGCGGGAGCGGCCGGATGGGCTGATTGCCACGCTGGGGGGTCAGACCGGCCTGAACCTGGCCGTGGAACTGGCGGACGCCGGAATCCTGGACCGCTACCAGGTGCGCCTGCTCGGCACACCGCTGCACTCGATCAAGCAGGCCGAGGACCGCGAGGCGTTCAAGCGGCTGCTGATCGACCTGGGGGAACCGGTGCCCGCCAGCCGCACCGTGTCGTCGGTGGCGGAGGCCCACGCCTTCGCCGAGCAAAACGGACTCCCGGTGGTAATCCGCCCCGCCTTCACCCTGGGCGGCACGGGAGGCGGCATGGCGCACACCCCGCTGGAGCTGGCCGTCATCGTGCAGGAAGGCCTGGACGCGAGTCCCATCCGGCAGGTGCTGGTGGAGCAGTCTGTCGCCGGCTGGAAAGAGATCGAGTACGAGGTCATGCGGGACGCGGCCGACACCTGCATTGCGGTCTGCAACATGGAAAACCTCGACCCCATGGGCGTGCATACCGGCGACAGCATCGTGGTCGCGCCCAGCCAGACCCTTTCCGATCGGCAGGTGCAAATGCTCCGGTCGGCGTCGTTGCGCATCATCCGGGCGCTGGAGATCGAGGGCGGCTGCAATGTGCAGTTCGCGCTCGACCCGGCCTCCGACGCGTATTACGTGATCGAGGTCAATCCCCGGGTCAGCCGATCCTCGGCCCTGGCCTCCAAGGCGACCGGCTATCCCATCGCCCGGGTGGCGGCCCGGATCGCGGTCGGGCGGCTGCTGCACGAGATCCCCAACGCGGTCACCGGCCGTACCTCCGCCGCCTTCGAACCCGCCCTCGACTACTGCGTGGTCAAGGTGCCCCGCTGGCCGTTCGACAAGTTCCCGGCCGCCGACCGGACGATCGGGACCCAGATGAAGTCGACCGGGGAGGTGATGGCCATCGAGCGCACCTTCGAAGCGGCCCTGGTCAAGGCCGTGCGGGCGCTCGAGCAGCGAGTTCCGGATGCTGCGGAGCTGCGCGGCCGGCCAGACCTGCTGCATCAGCCGAACGACCGCCGGCTGCCGGCCGCCTTCCAGGCATTGCGCGACGGGACCACCATCGGGGAGGTCGTCAGCGCCACCGGGTATGAAGCCTGGTTCGTGGCCCGCATGGCCGAGGTGGTCGGTATGGAAGCGGCACTGCGCGATGGGACGCTGAGCGCCGACCGGTATCGATCGGCCAAGCGGACCGGCCTGACCGATGAAGCCATCGCCGCCGCGCGCGGCATCGACCCGGCCGAACTGCGACCGCTGGCGACGGGCTGCCCGCCGGCCTACCGGCAGGTCGACACCTGTGCCGCCGAGTTCGAGGCCGCCACACCCTACTACTACGCCACCTACGAGGAGGAGGACGAGGTCGTGCGCACCGGGCCCGAGCCGGTGGTCGTTATCGGGTCCGGCCCCATCCGCATCGGCCAGGGGATCGAGTTCGACTACTGCAGCGTGCACGCGTCGACCGCCCTCCAGGAGGCCGGCCTGGCCAGCGTGCTGATCAACAGCAACCCGGAAACCGTTAGCACCGACTTCGACGCCAGCACCCGGCTGTACTTCGAGCCGCTCGATGTGGAAGGGGTCCTCCGCGTGCTCGACCGCGAGCGACCCCGCGGAGTGCTGGTGCAGTTCGGCGGCCAGACCGGTATCAACCTGGCCGACGCCATCGCCGCCCACGGGGTGCCCATCCTCGGCTCCTCGGTGGAGACCATCGACCTGGCCGAGGACCGCCGTCGCTGCCAGGCGATCCTGGACCGGCTTGGGATTCCGCAGCCCGCCGGCGGGTCGGCCGCCTCCGCCGCCGAGGCCCTCGCCGTCGCGGAACGGATCGGCTATCCAGTCGTGGTGCGGCCGTCCTATGTCCTGGGCGGCCGGGCGATGGAGATCGTCCACACGCCGGAGGACCTGCGCCGGTACGTCGACGCGGCGCTGGCGCTGGGCCCGCGGGGCGCCATCCTGGTCGACCGGTACACGCTCGGTCGGGAGCTCGACGTGGACGCTATCGCCGACGGCGAGACGGTCGTGATTCCAGGGATCCTGCAGCACGTGGAGCGGGCTGGCGTGCATTCGGGTGACTCATTTGCTGTCTACCCGCCACTGGACCTCACCGTAGAGGAGGTCCAGCGGGTCACCACCCAGACGATCGCTATCGCCCGTGCCTTGAAGGTGGTAGGGCTGGTCAACATCCAGTTCGTCATCCAGCAGGGAACGGCTTATGTGCTGGAAGTCAACCCGCGGGCCAGCCGCACCGTCCCCTTCATCAGCAAGGTCACCGGCGTCCCCATGGTGATGCTGGGCACGGCCGCGGCGCTCGGCCGCCCACTCTCGGAGTCCGGATACCAGACCGGCCTGCTCCCCGACCGGCCGCTGCATGCGGTGAAGGCGCCCGTCTTTTCCATGGCCAAGCTGCGGGCGGTGGATGCCGTCCTGGGGCCGGAGATGAAGTCGACGGGCGAGGCCATGGGGATCGCGTTTGACCTGCCCCAGGCGCAGTACAAGGCATTCCTGGCGACCATGCAGGACCTGCCCCCCGATGGCGCTGCCCTCTGCTCCATCGCCGACGCCGACAAGGAGGAGGCATTGCCCATCCTGGCCGCCCTCCACCGGCTGGGCCTGCGCCTCTTCGTGACCGAAGGGACGGCTCGCCTGTGCGAGCGCGCCGGCCTGCCGGCCACCCGGGTGGACAAGCTGCGCCAGGGCCACCCCAATGTGGTCGACGTGATCCGCGAGGGGGCGGTCCACCTGGTGGTCAACACCGTCTCCCCGGCCGGCCCAGGGGATGGAACGACCGTGCCCCTGAGGGACGGCTTCGAGATCCGGCGGGCTTCGGTGGAGCGGCGGATCCCCTGCCTGACCTCGCTGGACACCGCCCGCTCGCTGGTGGATGCGCTGGAGCAAACGCGCGGCCGCGCCGGCTGGACGGTGGCGGCCATCAGTGACTACGTGGCCGGCCTGGTTGAGGTGGCGCGATGATCGCGACCCGGCAGGCTGCCCGCGTGCTAGATCGGACCACGCCCATGGCAAGTGGCGTCGAGCTGGTTTGCGAAACGCCGTTGGCGGCCGACGTCCGTCCGGGCCAGTTCTTCCAGGTGGCGGTGGAAAGCCCGGGGGCCCTCCTCAGGCGGCCCTACAGCGCCGCCTGGACCGACCCGACCCGCGGCCTGGTGGGGTTCGTCTTCAACGTGGTCGGGGCCGGCAGCGAATGGCTGGCAGCACGAAACACGGGTGACCGGATCGATCTGCTGGGCCCGCTGGGCCGCGGCTTTGCCATCGACGGCAGGCGACCCGCCGTCTGTGTGGCGGGCGGCCTGGGTATCGCCGTCTTCATCGGTCTCAGCAACGCGCTCACCGGCCGCGGGCGTCCGACCACCATCCTGTATGGCGCCCGATCGGCCGATCAGCTGCTCCCCGCCGCCCGCTTCCCAGACACGCGCATGCAGCTGGCGACCGACGATGGTTCAGCCGGTCACCATGGCCGGGTTACGACGTTGCTGTCTGGCGCCGTGGTCGAGGATGCGGACATCTTTGCCTGCGGGCCCACGCCGATGCTGGCGGAGCTGGTCCGCTGGGCGCAAGCAGCCGGTGTTCCGTGGGCGCGCATCCAGGTCGCGCACGAGACACCCATGGGATGCGGCGTCGGCACCTGCCTCGGCTGCGCGCTGCCTCGGGCGGGTGGGGGATACGTGCTGACCTGCCAGGAGGGACCGTGCATTTCGGCGGACCTGGTGGAATGGACCCAGGTGGTGGATGCCTTCCATGGGTGAGATCGACCTCGGCGTCGATCTGGGCCGCGGGCTGCGGCTGCGCTCCCCGGTGATGGTGGCCTCGGGCACCTTTGCCTATGGCTTTGACGCGCCCGCGGTGGACCGGGCCGCGCTGGGGGCGGTGGTGACCAAAGGCACCACCCTGCGGCCTCGCCATGGCAATCCGCCGGTCCGGATTAGTGAAACGCCGTCCGGGATGCTGAATGCCATCGGCCTGCAGAACCCCGGTGTCGATCACGTGGTCCAGGGGTTCGCGCCAGTTTGGGCGCGATGGGACCTGCCGGTCATCGTCAACGTGGCCGGCGACGCGGTTGAGGATTACGTCGCGATTGCCCGGCGTCTCGACGGCGTGCCCGGCATTGCCGGGCTGGAGCTCAATATCTCCTGCCCCAACGTCGAGGCGGGCCTGCAGTTCGGCGTCGATGCCGTGCTGGCGGGGCGATTGACGCAGGCGGTCCGCCAGGCCACCTCGCTGCCGCTGATGGTCAAGCTCACCCCCAACGTCACGGACCTGGTCGCCATCGCCCGAGCCATCGCCGACGCCGGCGCCGATAGCCTGTCGGCCATCAACACCCTGGTGGGTATGAAGATCGACGTCAGGCATCGGCGGCCGGTCCTGGAGAACCAGGTGGGCGGCCTCAGCGGCCCCGCGATTCGACCACTGGCCGTCCGAGCGGTGTGGGAGGTGGCTGGCGCCGTCTCCATCCCGGTGGTCGGCGTCGGCGGCATCGTGACCACGGAGGACGCCCTCGAATTCCTGCTGGCCGGGGCCAGCGCGGTCCAGCTGGGAACCGTCAACTATGTGCGGCCGCAGGCCGTGCGGGAGATCCGCGACGGCATCGCAACCCACCTCACAGAGCATGGGTGGAGCAGCCTGGCGGCCCTGCCGTTACGAGCGCCGGTCCGTGTCTGACGCGGTCGCCCTGTTCGAGCGCTCCGGCGCCCTCCTGCGCGGGCATTTCACCTACACCAGCGGCCGCCACGGAGCCGAGTACCTCGAGAAGTTTCGCCT
>DASQAY010000335.1:0-12762 GCA_035635515.1 Candidatus Eiseniibacteriota bacterium
CGCGACCCGATCAGCAGCTGACTGGTGGTTGCCCGCGGCCGATATCGAAAATGTGGAACGTTCACCTGTCGGAATGCTCAGTCTACGGGACGGTTTGGACTTACCGTGGTCTTAGCTTCAGCCGATCGCCCAGGGGGGTCAGGGGAGGGGGTCTCGGCGCCGCGCACTCAGGAGAACAGGCACAGTGCGCACGCGCACGTGAATCGACTTCACCGCGCGGCTTCGGCCGGGCGCGCGGGCAACGAGCCTTCCGGCGGCTGGACGAAGCGCAACCAGAGCACGCCCAGGGCCCCACACACGAGGAAGAAGGCGGTGCCCACCACGTGGGTGAGGACAGCAATCGCCGTCAGGAGAGCCGGCGGCGAGGCGCCGAAGGCGCCCAGCGTCAGCACGAAGAGGAACTCATAGGTGCCCAGCCCGCCGGGCGTCACGCTGATGGCCTGGGTGATGGTGAAGAGGATGAGGGCCAGCAGCAGGGTGCTGGTCGAGAGCTGTGGGCTGACGGCGCGGAACAGCGCGAAGAGCGTGCCGGCCGACAGCGCCCATTGCGCCAGGCTGAGGAGAATGGCCGCCAGCAGCTGTGAGCGCGAGCGCAGCAGGTGAAAGCCGCGCAGCACCGAGGGCACCAGCTCAATCAACCAGGTGCGAGCCTTCGCCGGGAGCGGCTGCGCCAGGGCCGACACCAGGCGGATGGTGCGCGCCTCATCGTGGACCAGCCAGTACCCAATCGCGGCGACGCCGACTGCCAGGAGTGAAAGGATAATCAGCCGGCCCCACGACCCGCCGCCCCGGCTCCCCGACACCGCGGCCGCCACGATGGCGAGGAGCAGGAGGGCGAGCACGTCCAGGGTTCGCTCGAGCACGACGGTGGCCGCCGATGCTCCGACCCCGATGCGGGCGCGCTGGGCCATGCTCGCCGCCCGCACCACGTCGCCCAGCTTGAAGGGTGATACCGAGTTGATGGCCCAGCCGACGGTGGTCACCGCCGTGGCGTCGGCGACGCTCACCTGGGGAGCCGATGGGTGGAGGATGATCTGCCAGCGCCAGCCGCGCACCACAAAGAAGGCGCAGAGCCCGAGGAGAGCTGCGGCAATCCACCCCAGTGAGGCGCCACGGAGCGATCGGGCGATCTCGTCGGGATGGACGAAGGCGATGAGGACCGCCAGGATGACGACCCCCACTACGAGCGAGGCCGTCGCGCGGACCCAACGCTGCTGCGACCAGGCTCTCATGCGCCGCACTTCATCGACGCTCCCAGGACGACGGAGGTACGAGACCCCCTCCCCGACCCTCCCCGCAAGGGAGAGGGAGAATCGGCGTTTCGAATCGCCAAAGAATCCGGACTAATATATGTCAAACTTGACTCTGGGATTATCTCCTGCGCGGACCAATGAGATCGGCGTTGGTTCGTACCGGCTCAGTCTCGTCCTGGTCGCCCTGACCTGCGCGCTGACGCCGGCTTACGTCATCCGGTTTCACTTCGGGTTCTATCCCACGACCCTGCTCGAGATCGCCATCCTGCTCACCGTCGTCGGCTTCGCGATCGAGACCTGGCGGCAGGGGAACCGGGTCGAGTGGAAAAGCCCGTTCACCATCCCCTCGATCCTGTTCCTGGTGGAGGGGGTGATCTCAATCCTGGTGGCGCCCCAGCCGGTGAAGGCGCTCGGCCTGTTTCGCGCCTACCTGGTCGAGCCCATCGCCCTCTTCGTGGTGATCAGCACCGCGGTCCAGAGCCGGCGCCGAGCGATGCTGGTGCTCGGAGGACTGGCCATCGCCGGCGTGGTGGTGGCAGTGCCCAACGCATTCGTGGTGCTGCAGGCGGCCCGGCATCACACGCTCAACCTGGCGGGGGCACCACCGGTGGTGATCTACACCACGCAAAACGCAGTGGCCCTGTTTTGCGTCCCGCTGATCGCGGTGGCGGCCAGCCTGGCGCTGTATACCCGGGACCGGATGGAGCGTCTAGCCAGCGTGGCCGTCCTGCTGGTCACCGGCGTGGCGACGCTGCTCAGCTTCTCGCGGGCCGGATACCTGGCCCTGGCCGTGCTGACCTTGCTACTGGCGGCCAGCCACCCACGTCGGCGGCTCCTGGTCCCGGCGGTGGTGATCGTGGGCGTCGCCGTCAGCCGCATCCCCCCGGTGGCCAGCCGCCTGGGGCATCAGGTCGACTTCAGCGATCCGAACAACTCGCTGGCCGAGCGCTACCAGCTGTGGAAAGCCACCCTTCGGATGCTCCGGGACCACCCCGTCTTCGGCAGCGGCCTGAGTGGCTTTGCCGACACCGTGGCGCCGTACCGACAGGCCGACGTCTTCAGGGAGCGGCTCATCTATCCGCACAACATCGTGCTGAACTTCTGGACCGAGACCGGGCTCCTGGGGTTGGCCGCCTTTGCCTGGATGCTGGGAGCTGGCCTGACCGCCACCTGGCGGGCCTGGCGCACTGCCAGCGTCGACTGGCGTCCGATCGAGCTGGGCATTTTCCTGGCCCTGGTCGCCATCATCGTGCACGGTCTGGTGGACGTGCCCTACTGGAAGAATGATCTGAGCACCGAGTTCTGGGTGCTTATGGCGCTGGGTTGGGCCGGCGTCCGATGGGGAGGCCGGGAAGGGGAGGCGTGATCGATCCCAAGGCCGACCCGCTCGACTCGGCCTACGCCGATGCCCACTTCAAGGAGCGGTGCCGCCAGCTCATGACCGCGAGCCGTGCCCGGACCGTGTGCGAGATCGGCGGTGGTCGCTCCCCGCTGTTCGGCCTGGACGAGGTGCGGGCGCTGGGGCTTGAGTACACCGTTCTCGACATCTCGGCGCATGAGCTGCGGCGGGCCCCCGACGGCTACACCAAGGTGGTGGGAGACATCGGGGCCCTCGATGCCAGCTCCATCGCGGACCGCTACGACTTCATGTTCTCGCGGATGGTGGCCGAGCACGTCCGCGATGGTGCGGCCATGCATCGCAATGTTTTCAGCCTCTTGCGCCCGAACGGGGCAGCCTTCCACCTGTTTCCCACCCTCTTCGCACCCGCCTTCGTGCTTAACCGGCTGCTGCCCGAGGAAGCTGCGCGGCGGCTGGTGGTGGCGCTCTGGCCGAATCGGGCGTCGGAGATCCCCAAGTTCCCCGTCCGCTACTCGAAGTGCTTCGGCCCGACCCCGCGGATGCAGCGCTTCTTCGAGGGCCTGGGCTACGGGATCGAGGAGTATCGCCCGTTCTATGGCACCACCTACGCGCACGCCGTCCCGGTGCTGGGCTGGCTGGAAGCCTGGTTCAACCGCACCATGGCGCGCCGGCGCAGCACCCGTTTCACCTCCTATACCTGGCTGGTGCTGCGCAAACCGCGACCCAGGGGCGCCACGGCCGATGGGTAGACAAGGCGTGCCGCCCTGGCTCCGCCCGGCCCTCGATGCCGTCGCCGTGGCGGTGGCCGTCCTCCTGGCCTTCAACTACCGCGTCCATCTGGATCCGATCCCCATCCCCGGCAACGAGCCGCCGGCGTTCGGGGCCTACCTGGCGGCGATCCCGGTGCTGGTCGCGGTCTTTCTGATGACCTTCGCGCTGAGCGGCATCTATCGGACCCAGCGGGGGCGTGCCCTGGTAGATGATCTCTTCTCCATCATCGGGGCCACGGTCGTCGCCGGCCTGATCGCGCTGGCCCTCATGTCGCTCTACCGCAGCTTTTCCTACTCCCGGCTGGTGCTCCTCTATACGATCACCGCGGCATTCATCCTGATCGCCGTCAACCGCGCCATCCTGCGACAGGTTCGGCTGGCCCAGCAGCGGCGCGGCATCGGCATGGACCGGGTGCTGATCGTGGGGACGGGAGCCGGCAGTGAGCTGCTCATCCACCGGATGACCATGTTCCCCGGTTACGGCTACCAGGTCTGCGGCATCCTGGACGATCGCCTGGAGCCGGGGGCGATCTTCGCCGGGGCTCGCGTGATCGGCAAGCTCGCCGAACTCCCCGACCGCGTCCGCGAAGTCCAGGCCGACCGTGTCTTCATCGCGCTGCCCGGCGCCGACCACGAGACCCTGTTGCACCTGATCAAAACGTGCGAGGACCTGCGGGTTGACTTTCGCATGCTGCCAGACCTCTTCGAAATCATCACCACCCGGGTTTCGGCCGACGTCATCGATGGCATCCCGCTGGTGGGCGTGCGCCGCAGCCAGCTGACCGGCGCGGCTCGAATCCTGAAGCGGTCGTTCGACCTGGCGGTCAGCCTGGTCCTGCTGGTGCTGCTCTCGCCGGTGATGCTGGTGTTGGCCGGGTTGATCAAGCTCACCTCACCAGGGCCCGTCTTTTACCGCCAGAAGCGGGTGGGCCGGGAGGGCCTGGTGTTTACGGTGCTGAAGTTTCGGTCGATGATCGCAGACGCCGAAGCCGCAACCGGGCCGGTGTTCACCGCGCCCGACGACGCCCGGCGCACCGGCGTGGGGCGCTTCATGCGCCGGCTCAGCCTGGACGAACTGCCCCAACTGATCAACATCATCCGGGGCGAGATGAGCCTGGTCGGGCCGCGTCCCGAACGGCCCTTCTTCGTGGAGCGGTTCTCGGCCGAGATCCCACGCTACCTGGAACGGCACCAGGTCCAGCCGGGGGTCACCGGCTGGGCGCAGGTCAACGACCTGCGGGGCGATACTTCGATCGCCAACCGCACCATCTACGATATTTACTACATCGAGAACTGGTCTCTGGTCCTGGACATCAAGATCCTGCTGCTGACCATGGGCCGGGTGTTCCTGCACCGCCATGCGTACTGACCCTCTTCCCGCTACGCAGACCCGCCCGGCGCGGCCATCCCGGGCCGGGACGCTCCGCCGCGGGGTCGAGGAGGTCCTCGCCTACTGGGAACTGACGACCAACCTGATCGCGCGGGACCTGAAGACCAAGTATCGCGGCTCCGTCCTGGGCGTCTTCTGGTCGCTCCTCAATCCCTTGCTGTTGATGCTCGTCTACACCGTGGTCTTCTCCAAGATCGCGCGGCTGCCGATCCCACGCTACCCGGTCTTCCTGCTGGCTGGCCTCGTGCCCTGGAACGCCTTCGCCCTGAGCCTGGCCAGCGCCACCACGTCGGTGGTCGACAACGCCGGCATCGTGCGCAAGGTCTACTTCCCGCTGGAGATCCTGCCCATCTCCGCCGTGCTCTCCGCCACGGTGAACTTCCTGATCAGCCTGACCCTGCTGGCGGCGCTCGCCATCATCTTCGGGGTTCACCTCGGCCTATCGCTGCTCCTGCTGCCGGTCCTCATCGTCCTGCAGATTGCCTTCACCATCGGACTGGGCTCCCTGCTGGCGGCCTTCGATGTGTTCTTCCGCGACGTCCAGTATTTCCTGAGCGTGCTGCTCATCGTCTGGTTCTTCGGGACGCCAGTGGTCTATTCCCTGGACATGGTGCCCGCGGGACTGCGGCCCTACTTCGAGCTCAACCCCATGGCGTGGCTGATTTCCTGCTACCAATCCCTCTGGTACTACGGGCGGATGCCAGACTGGGCGTCGTTGGGGGCCTTCACGGGTGTGGCCCTGGTCATGCTGGCGCTCGGCTGGCTGGGTTACGGGCGGCTGAAGCGGCGCTTCGCGGAGGAAGTCTGATGCCCGCCACCGTCACGCTCGAGGACGTCTCCAAGCGGTACCGCATCTATCACCAGCGCCACGATTCGTTCAAAGAGTCGTTTCTGCGGCGGCGGCGTGGGGTGTACGAGGACTTCTGGGCGCTACGCGACGTCTCGTTCGAGATCGATGAAGGCACCACGGTGGGGATCATCGGACCCAATGGCTCGGGCAAGAGCACGACCCTGAAGCTGATCGCCCACATCCTCCACCCAGATGGCGGCCACCTGGAGGTGAACGGCCGGGTCTCAGCCTTGCTCGAGCTGGGCACCGGCTTCCACCACGACTACACCGGGCGCGAGAACATCTTTCTGAACGGCGCTTTGCTGGGCATCCGGCGGGCGACTATCCGGCAGCGGCTGGAAGAGATCATTGCCTTCAGCGAGCTGGCCAACTTCATCGACAACCCGGTGAAGACCTACTCCAGCGGCCAGTACATGCGACTGGCGTTCTCCATCGCGGTCAACGTCGATCCCGACGTCCTGCTGATCGACGAGGTGCTGGCGGTGGGCGACGCGGCCTTCGCCCAGAAGTGTTTTGACCGGATCTCCCGGTTCCGCACCGAGGAGAAGACCATCGTCCTGGTGTCGCACGACCTGAAGGCCGTGGAGAAGTTTTGCGATCGGGCGCTGTGGATCGACCAGGGGCACATTCGCGCTGACGGCGTTCCGTCGCAGGTGACCGGCGCCTACCTGGAGGCGGTCCAGGTTCGCGAGCAGGAGGCGCTCGCCGACGCGCCCCGGCTGGGGCGGGATCCGCGGCGCTGGGGGACCCGGCAGGCCGAGATCGCCCGGGTGGAAGTGCTCGACAGCAGCGGCCGGCCGCAGTACGTCTTTGACTCGGGGGAGCCGATGCAGGTGCGGATCACCTATCGCTGCCCGGCTCCGGTGGCCGACCCGGTGTTCGGGATCGGGATCTTCCGCAGCGACGGGGTCCACGTCTACGGGACCAATACCAGGGCAGCGCACATCAAGATTCCCCAGATCGCCGGCAGCGGCTCGGTCGTGTTTCGCATCGATGAGCTGAACCTGCTTGAAGGCGGCTACGCCCTCTCGGTGGCCATCACCGACCGGGAGGACCGCATCACCTACGACCACTGGGACCGGCGCATCGAGCTGCACGTCCGCCAGGACCACCTGGCCGACAGCGGCCTGGTGCGGATGCCATCCGAATGGTCGATCACCCCCTCAACCGAGCGATAGACGATGAACTGGCCATCGGTCGCGATCGTGGCCCTCAACTGGAACGGCCGTGAGCACCTGGCCGATTGCCTGGCTTCCCTCGCCGCGCAGACCTATGGCGGTCCCTTCCAGGTGGTGCTGGCCGATAACGGCTCCACCGACGGCTCCGTCGACTTTGTGCGCGAGCGCTTTCCGTCGGTTCGGATCGTCCGGGCCGAGCGCAACCTGGGGTTCGCGGGTGGCAACAACCTGGCCGCCCGCCAGGTGGATGCCGAGGTGGTGGCCTTCGTCAACAACGACACCCGGGCCGAGCCGGCCTGGCTGGAGGAGCTGGTGGCCGTCCTGACCCAGGCCCCCGAGCTGGCCGCCGTGGGCGGCAAGATCGTCAACTGGGACGGCTCCCGCCTGGACTTCGTGGGTGGCGGCGCGACCCTGACCGGCTTCGGGCTGCAGTTCGACCACGGCGAGGCCCGCAGCCCGCACGACCACGAGCGCGACATCCTGTTCGCCTGTGGCGGATCCATGGCCATCTGGCGGAAAGTCTTCCTGGAGGTGGGCGGCTTCGACGAAGACTACTTCGCCTTCTACGAGGACGTGGACCTGGGCTGGCGGCTGTGGTTGGCCGGCTACCGGGTCCGCTACGCGCCGCGCTCGGTGGTGCATCACCGCCACCACGGGACCTCGAGACGGATCGCGCCCGAGCGGCTGGCCGTGCTCTACGAGCGCAATGCGCTCTTCACCATCTTCAAGAACTACGACGACCGGCACCTGCAAGCCATCTGGCCCGCTGCCCTGCTGCTCACTGCCGAGAAAGCCACGCTGCTGATCGACCCCGACCGCCGCGCGTTTGTGCTGGGGCCGTCGGCCGATGGGCCCGGCCTGGCAGTGGCGCCGCAGCTGGTAAAGAGCAAAGACATGTCCAAGGTGAAAGCCAGTCTCCGGCAGCGCGGATTCGCTGGAACGGCGCAGGCGGCCCTGCGCGCGGTCGGCCGCCGGATCCAGCCGCGCCTGGCTGGTCTTAGGCGATCCGCGGCGCGCGGGATCGGCGGGACCAGCTCGACGATCGGCGCCCCAGCCATCGCGATCAGCCGCTTGCTCGCCCTGGAAGAGGTGGGTCGCCGCATGCCCGAGCTGCAGGCCAAGCGGAGCGCGGTGCAAGCGATGCGAAAGCGATCCGATGACGACATCCTGCCTCTGTTCGGCATGCCGCTCGAACCAGGCTTCCCGGCGGCCGGTTTCGTCGAGTACCACCAGACACTCATACGGGCCCTTGGTCTCGACACACTGGTAAAGGAGGCCCATGCACAAAGTCCTGTTCCTCACGCATGAGCCGCTGACCGACGCCATCGCCGGACCCAGCATCCGGGTTTGGGAGCTGGCGCACGTGCTGGCCCGCCAGCAGCCAGTCACCATCGGCACGCCCAACCAGAGCCCGGTCCGCTCCGAGCACCTGGACATCCAGTGTTTTCGCGGCGGTGCCTTCCCGCGGCTGCTCGAAACCCACGACATCGTGATCGCATTCGGCTTCCTCCTCCGGCAGCATCCCGTCATCGTCGGCCGGGCCGCCTTCCTGGTGTTGGACATCTACGATCCGTTCCTGCTGGAGAACCTGCACATGCACGAAGGCATGGACGTCCGCGAACGGTTGGTGGTGCACCAGTACGACCTGGACGCCGTCCTGGAGCAGCTGGCCCGAGCCGACTTCTTTCTCTGCGCCAGCGAGCGGCAGCGTGATTACTGGCTGGGCGCGCTCTCCATGGCAAACCGGATCAACCCGTTCACCTACCAGCGGGACCCGGCTCTTCGCCGGCTGATCGATGTCGTCTCCTTCGGGGTCCCAACGGAGCCGCCCCAGCCGACTCGGGGGGCCATCAAGGACGTCGTGCCGGGCATCGGGCGGGACGACGTGGTGGTGCTGTGGGGCGGGGGGATCTGGAACTGGTTCGATCCGTTGACCGCCATTCGGGCGGTCCACGCGCTGCGTGCGCAGCGCCCGGCCGTGAAGCTGTACTTCATGGGCCTCCATCACCCGAATCCCGACAACCCGGAGATGGTGATGGCCCAACGGGCGCTGGCGCTCGCCCGGGAGCTGGGCGCCCTGGACAAGCAGGTCTTCTTCCGCGATGGGTGGGTCCCGTATGCCGAGCGGGTGAACTACCTGGGCGACGCCGACATCGGGATCAGCCTCCACACCGAGCACGTGGAGACCCGGCTTGCCTACCGGACCCGGATCCTCGACTACCTCTGGGCCGGCCTGCCGGTGGTGGCCACGGGTGGCGATGTGCTCTCCGATGAAATCAGCGCCAACGGAGCTGGCCTGGCGGTGCCCGAGGGCGGCCTGGACGCCGTGGTGGAGGCGCTCCGCGGGCTGGCCGCGGACCCAGATCGGCGCGCCAAGATGCGGGTGCGGTCCCGAGCGCTGGCCGCCGCGCACACGTGGGAGCGGGCCGCCAAACCCCTCCTGGCCTACTGCCGGGATCCGTGGGTGGCGCCCGATTCGGGGATGCCCGGCCTCGTCCATCCCCGGGTGGGCGGGCGCAACTCGCTGCGCCGGGCGGTCGATGTATGGCGCACCGGGGGTCTGACCCTGGCGGCCCGGAAAGTCCTGAGGCGGATGGAGCGGCTGCGGGAGCGGTGACCCCCGGACTCGTCTCCATCCTCGTCGTGAACTGGAATGGCGCCCGGCTGCTCGAGTCGTGCCTGGCCGCGGTGCACGCCCAGGACTACCGGCCCGTCGAGCTGATCGTGGTCGACAACGGGTCGGTGGACGGGTCGGCCGAGATTGCCGCTGAAGACGAGGTCGTGCACCTGATCCGCAACGTCGACAACCTGGGCTTCGCGGTGGCCAACAACATCGGGATTGAGACCGCCCGCGGCGAGTTCGTGCTGCTGCTCAACTACGACGTGCGCCTCCGGCCGGACTATGTCCGGCTGCTGGTGGCCCGCTTGCAGCAGGACCAGAAGCTGGGTTCGGTGTCGGGTAAGTTGCTCCGCGCCGAGCCGCCGGACATGATCGATTCGGCCGGGCACGTGATGTATCGGAATGTCTGGCCCACCAACCGGGGCGAGGACGAGCCCGACGGGCCGGCCTTCGACCTGCCGGGCGAGGTCTTTGGCGTCTGCGCCGCCGCCGGCCTGTACCGGCGGACGATGCTGGACGACATCCGGATCAACGGCGAGATCCTCGACGGGTCCTTCTTCGCCTACCTGGAGGACGTCGACCTCGATTGGCGTGCCCGGTCGCGGGGCTGGCGAAGCTGGTACGAGCCCGCCGCCGTGGCAACCCATGCCCGCAGCGGCAGCGGCGCCTGGGGCTCGGCCAAGCTGCAGCGCCACATTCTCAAGAACCGACTCCTGCTGATTGTCAAGAACGACGGTGGGCTGGGGATGCTGGCCCGCCTCCCCGGGATGGTCGCCTTCACTGGGGCCAAGGCGCTCCAGCTGCTGGTCACCCGGCCGGCGGCGTTGCTGGGTGCGGTGGACGCCGTTCGGCTGCTGCCCGCGACGCTGGCCAAGCGGCAGATCATTCAGCGCCAGCGCACGGTGTCCCGCCGCGAGATCGAGCGCTTCTTCGAGCCCTATCCCTACCTGCGCAAGGCGCGCCAGGGTCGCGTGCTGGGACGGCGGAGGCCATGGACCTCTCCGTCGTAATCGTCAACTACAACACCCGGGACTTTCTCAAAGGGTGCCTGGATCATGTGTTTCCGGAGCTCGCCGGTCGAGACAGCGAGGTGTTCGTGGTGGACAACGGGTCCAGCGACGGCAGCGCGGCGATGGTCCGTCGCGAGTTCCCCACCGTCACGCTGCTCGAGAACGGTGAGAACCTCGGCTTTGCCCGGGCCAACAACCGGGCGCTGCGCCTGGCCCGCGGCCGGCACGTTCTGCTGCTCAACCCCGACACCGAGGTGGCGCCGGGCAGCGTCGGCAAGCTGGAGCAGGCCCTCGACACCCTTCCCGACGCCGTCGGCGTGGGGCCCAAGATCGTCCGGCCGGACGGCCGCCTGGACCTGGCCAGCCGCCGGACCTTTCCCTCGCCCGGCGTCGCACTGGCTCGGCTGACAGGCCTCAGCCGGCTCTTTCCGCGCAGCCGCATGCTGGCCCGCTACAACCGGACCTACGACGATCCCGACCAACCGGGCGAGATCGACGCCGGGACGGCCGCCGCCATGTGCTTTGGGCGGGACGCCCTGCAGGCGATCGGATTCTTCGACGAAGACTTCTTCATGTATGGCGAGGATCTCGACCTCTGCTACCGGTTACGCGAACGCGGCGGCCGCATCTATTACGTGCCGTCGGCACTGGTGTTGCATTACAAGGGCGAAGCCAGCCGGCAGCAGCCGCGGGCCATGCTGCGCGAGTTCCACCGTGCCATGTGGCTCTTCTACCGCAAGCATTACGCATCGGGCTGGCGGGCGGCTCTGGCCCCGGCCGTCTGGCTGGGGATCCGCCTGCGATACGGCCTGGTCCTTGGTTTCAATGCGGCGCGCGGCCGCCAGATCGTCAGCCCGTAATGCTTTTGTCCTCCCTCCCCCTTGCGGGGAGGGGTAGGGGAGGGGGTCTCGAAAGCCTGGCTAAGAACTTTCTGGCAGCCGGCGCGTCTTATCAATATGCGGTTTCGCATGGGCATCGTCATGGCTGCGCTGCTGGCGACCGGCTGCGGACCCTTCGGCGGTCGGGTCCACATCGACTATGTCGACTTCATTCGGGCGGGCGGCCTCGACTACCTGGCCGTCTGGGGCCCGGGTCGGCCGCTCACCGACGCCGACCTGGGGGCAGTGCAATTCCACGTTCGGACCATGCTGTCCGGCGCCGGGCAAGGGCCGGACTACCAGCCCAAGGACGGCGACGCCGCCTACGTGCCCGGCGGCACGCCGGTCTACGCGCTCCGAGGCTATGCCACGACGTTCCGGCTGGCTGCACGTCACGACGGCCGGCTGGTCCTGTACGAGCTGAGCGACAACCCGCGAGCCAGGACCGGCCGGGACCTGCTCGACATCGGGGGCAAAGTGAGCACGATCGCCATGACCAGCACCACCGACGGACGGACCGTCCTCGGTCGGATCGCGGAGCCGACTCAGGTGGCGACGCTGGTGAATTTGGTCCTGGACGCTCCCGTCGATGGCCGGCGCCACGGGGAGCTGGCCGGCTTCGTCTCGTTCGAACTCGGTGACGGCACGGCCACCACGCAGACCTATTACCGCGATGTGCCCATGCTTGCTCGCGGGATCCTCGTTCCACGCGAGTTCGCCGCCGCCATGGATCAGCTACTGGCCAATGCCCCCACGCCGACCCCGATCCCGGCGGCCGTGAACCTTACCCAGCGCTACGGTCTCGCCAAGGCGATCCGGGTCTCGATCAAGCGCCAGGACCCGCCGGTGGGAGTTCTTCAAGATCCGACTGCCGTGCAGCGATTTGCCGCCGCCCTTGATGTCGACCTCCCGACGATGCCCGCGCCCACCCTGCCATCCAACTACACGGTCGTCATTTTCGAGTTCGCCGATCACTATGTGTCACTGGCCTACGACCCGCCCGGCAACACCGTGACCGTGGGCGTTCCGCCAGACGGCTTTGCCGTCCGTCCGACGTCGCAGTTCACGGAGCTCGTGCGGACGGCACACTAGTCCGATGAGACTGGTCGCCGCGGTGCTGGCCGCCGGAGTGCTAAGCCTAGCCGCCTGCGGCGGAGTGCCGACCACCGGTTCGCCGCTCACCCCCGTGCAGCTGAAATACCGCCTGCTGGAGCAGGTGGGGCCAATCGACTATTGCGACCGCGATCAGTACCCGCTGGCGCGGGAGGTCACGCCCGACTATGTCGACCAGCAGCTGGCGTACATCCGGGCGCACGACCCGCAAACCTACCAGGCGATCCTGAACCACTACCAGCTGGGAGCGCCGACGACGGACCAGCAGAAGCTGCAGGTCTACCAGGATTACAAGGCGCTAGGTGCGCTCGACCTCCAGGGCGACGGCGATCGATACCGC
>DASQAY010000336.1:0-4051 GCA_035635515.1 Candidatus Eiseniibacteriota bacterium
ACGTAGTACTCGCGCTGCACGGCAAAGCCGGTCGCCTCCAGCAGCCGCGCCACCACGTCGCCGACCACCGCCCCGCGGGCGTGGCTGAAGAGGAGAGGCCCGGTCGGGTTTGAGCTGACGAACTCCACCTGGACGGGGAGCTCGTGGCCCAGGTCACTCCGACCCCAGGCTGCACCCGCTCCCGCGACGGCCTCGACCTGGGCCTGCAGCCACGACGGCCTAAGCCGCAGGTTGATGAACCCCGGTGGGGCGATCTCCACATCGGCGAATCCCGCTGGTAACGACAGCCGGCCCGCCAGCTCGGCGGCAATCTCGGTTGGCTTGCGATGGAGCTCGCGGGCCAGCTTGAGGGGCAGGGTGACGCTGTAGTCGCCGTGGGCCGGGTTGGCGGTCCGTTCCACCACCAGCGCCGGCAGCGTCACCCCGGCTAGGCCGGGCAGGCCGGGCGCAGCCTGGCGGACGGCCTGGTCGATGAGGGTCGAGGGTGTGGGGACGGCCGCGACGATCAGGGGTGCGTGCCCAGCGTCACGTCCAGGCTGAGCTTCTGCGTGCCGCGCTGCACGGTCAGGGTCACGCGATCGCCCGGATGGAACTGGCGCAGCATGTCCTTCAACGGGTGCGCGTCATCGAGGCTCTGGCCGTTGACCGCGGTGATTACATCCTTGGCCTTCAGCCCGGCCTTCCCCGCCGGCGACCCCGCCTCGACGGCCTGCACGAGCGCGCCGACCGGCAGGTTGTTGGCGGTGGCGGTCGTCTCATCGACCATGGCGTAGGTGACGCCCAGGTAGGGACGGTTCACGTGGCCAGTCTGGATCAGCTCCTGGGCCACGTCGTGGGCCGTGTTGCCGTTGAGGGCGAAACCGAGCCCCGGTCCGAAGGAGGCCTGCTCGATGGCGAAGTTGACCCCGATCACGTCCCCCGCCGAGTTCAACAGCGGTCCGCCGCTGTTGCCCGGGTTGATGGACGCATCAGTCTGGATGGCGTTCAGGATGGTCTCCTCGTTGCCCGTGGACTGGTTCGTGATTTTGATCGACCGGTGCAGGGCACTGATCACCCCCTTGGTCACGCTGTTCTGCTGGCCCAGGGGGCTGCCGATGGCGATGGCCAGCTGGCCGACCTCCAGCGCGGAGGAGTTGCCGAACTTTAGGCTCGGGAGATTGGTGGCATTGACCTTGAGCACCGCGATGTCGTCGTCGGGGCTCGTCCCCACGATGCTGGCGTCGTAGACCGTCTTCTGGTCACGCAGGATCACTTTCAACTCGTGGGCATTCTCCACCACGTGGTTGTTGGTGACGATGTAGCCATCACTGGTGATGATGAAGCCGGATCCGATGGCGTGTGACTCCTGCCCTATCACCAGGGTCGTATCCACGATCTGGGTCTTGATCTCCACCACCGCTTTGCCCGCCTGCTTGGCCACGTTGATGACGGCTGATTCTTCGGTGAGGGTGTTGGTGATCGGACCCAGAGGCGCGGGCGGCGCGCTGCCGGGGGCCGTCGGATGGTTCAGCTCCTGGGCGGTGATGATGGTCGCCCCCGAGCCGGCCAGCGCGCCCACCAGGGCGGCGACCACGACCGCGACCAGGATGCCGGCGCCCCGCCGCCGCGGGGCCGGCCGCTCGACGGGCGCGACGGGGGGAAGCGGTTCCGGCGGCGGCAAATACTGCGGCTCAGTCGCCATCGCTGCCAGCCCAGTCTACCGGTCGGGGAGCGGCAGCCAGGTCAGGACCAGCTGTTCCGTTCTCGCAAATCCGGCCTGCTCGTAGAGCCGTACCGCCTGCGGATTGGTCTCCCGGGTCCAGACGCATGCAAAGGTGACGCCGCGCTCGCGGAACAATTGCACTGCCCGGCGGAGCATGGCGGCGGCCAGGCCCTGGTTGCGATACGGGCGCTCCACGAAGACCTCCGCTACCTCGGCCTCCAGGCCCGTGCCCGGATCGAACAGGACGCACCAGCACAGCCCCACCATCCGGTCCTGTCCGTCCCGGGCCCCAAAGATGATGTTCTCGCCGGTAAAGTGTGGCCGCACCGGCCGCCGCACGTCCTCGGCCACCACCTCGGGCGTCAGCTGCGGATGCTCGTAGTGGCGCTGCTCCTCCAGGATCAACTCGGCCAGCAGCGGCCGGATGGTGGCCAGGTCGGTTTCGGCCAGGATCTCGATCCGGAAATCGTCCGCGGTCATGTGATAGTAGCCGTTATTATAACGATCGTTATCATGGAGCCATGACCAACCCGTTCCACTATGGCTCGCCGGTCACCGGGGACCGATTCACCGACCGGGCCAGCGAGTTGCAGGCCCTGGTCACCTGCATGCTGAAAGGCCAGAACGCCGTCCTCCTCTCCCCCCGGCGGTACGGCAAGACGTCGCTGCTGAAGCGCGCCGTACAGGACGTCCGTCAGGGCAGCGGCCGGAGCGCCATGGTGAACCTGATTGGCTGCAGCAGCCGCCGCCAGGTCGCCCAGACCCTGGCCACCGGGATCGCCCACGAGGCCATGGGCTGGCTGGACGGGCGGACCGAGCTGCTCCGCGAGCACCTGGCCCGCGTGCGGGCCGGCGTGTCGCTGGAGGTCAGCCACACCGGGCTGACCGTGACCCTGACTCCGGCATCCGCCAGCTCCGACTGGAGCGACATCATCAGCGACGTCCTGCGGATGCTGGTGCGCCTCGGCGCCCGCAGCCACCCGGTGAGCCTCGTGATCGATGAGTTCCAGCGGGTGGCCGAGATCGATGACGGACTGGCCGGCGTCTTCAAGACCCTGGTCGACGAGCTGGAACAGGTCAGCCTGGTGTTTGCCGGCAGCAAGCGGCATTTGATGGAGGAGCTCTCCACCGGTCCCGGCGCGCCGCTGTTGCGCGTCGGAACCCGCATCAGCCTGGCGCCCATCCCCGAAGACCTGATGACGCGGTTCCTGATCGCCCGTGCGGAATCGGCCAAAAAGGAGCTCGCCCCAGCCGTGGCGGCCGCCATCTACCGGATCGCCCGCGGCATTCCCAACGACGTCCAGCAACTGGCTTTCTGGGCCTTCGAGGAGCCCGGCCGGCGTATCACCGAGGCGACGGCGGAGCGGGCGCTAGACCGGGTGGTCAGCCTGCAGGCCGAGGACTTCGCCGAGAACTACGACAAGCTGGCCCCCTCCCAGCAGCGCCTGCTCGAAGTGCTCGTGCGCGGCCCAGTCGCGGACGTCTACTCGCGGCAGATGATGGCGCTGGTCGACGTGGCCAATGCCAACGCCATCCGGGTGGCCCTACGCCGGCTGGGCGAGCTGGAACTGGTCGAGCGCACCCCAGCCGGCTGGCGGGTGACCAGCGTCTTCTTCGAGCGGTGGTTGCTCCGGAAAGCCGAGTTCTAACAAGAACACTCCCTCCCCCTTGCGGGGAGCAACTGACGTCAGGGTCTCGGGATTTCCCGCGTGGGCGGGGTCGGGGAGGGGGTCTCGTCGCCACTCGGCTGCCCTTGCGGTTCAGGTCTCCCTCCCCCTTGCGGGGAGGGTGGGGAGGGGGTCTCGTTGCCCTCTCCTTCCCTGCGGGAGGGTGGGAGGCGGTCTCAGCTACGTAATCGCCGCCATCACGTGCTTGATCTGGGTGTAATCCTCCAGCGAGTACGCCGACAGGTCCTTCCCGTAGCCGCTCTGCTTGTAGCCGCCATGCGGCATTTCGCTGACCAGGGGGATGTGGGTGTTGATCCACACCGTGCCGAACTGCAGCCTGCGGGACGCGTTCATGGCGCGCTTGAAGTCTCGGGTCCAGACCGAGGCGGCCAGCCCGTACGGGACGTCGTTCGCCCAGGCGATCGCCTCGTCGTCGTCCTTGAAACGCTGGACGGTCACCACCGGCCCAAAGACCTCTTTCTGGACGATCTCCGAGTCCTGGCTCACGTTGGCCACCACGCTGGGCTTGTAGAAATATCCGCGTCGATCGAGCCGCGCTCCACCCGTCAGGACGGTCGCGCCCTTCTGCCGGCTCCGCTCGACGAAGCCCTCGACCGTCTCCAGCTGTCGCTTGGAGACCATCGGCCCCATGTCGATCCCCTCTTGCAGGGGATCGCCGACC
>DASQAY010000337.1:0-5154 GCA_035635515.1 Candidatus Eiseniibacteriota bacterium
GCTCAGGGTGCCGGCTGCGTCGACGCCGCCGCGGTTGACGGCCACCGTGTTGGGCGGTGTCAACCGGTCGAACCCCAGACCCGCGTAATAGGGGGTGCCTCGACTATCGAAGGTCACCGCCGGATCGCCGCCGGCGTCATACTGGCCGCCGGCCAGGTGGTTCACCCCGGGGATGAGCGTCCCCAGGTGCTGGGGGTCGGTCGCGGCGCAGCACCACGTGGTGCCGCCATCGTTGGAGAGGTAGGTGCCAGAGTACGCATCACCCAGCCCGCTGCAGGGCGTCGAGCCGATGGTGCAGCTCCAGGTCCGAGGGACATAATCATTGGCCGCGGCCAGCACCCGGTTCGGGTTGTTCGGGTCCACCGCGATGGCCGTCTCGTTCTGCGGCGCCGCCGCCGTATCCTGGTTGACCGTGACGTCAGGGGCCTTCACCGCTGTCCCGTCGAGCGGGCTGGACAGGACGAATGTGGGCTTGATCGGCGGGCCGGTGCCGTCTCCCAGCGCCGCGAGGTCGCTGGTGTCGGCCTCCTGCTGGATCAGAGCCGAGAACCGGATCTGTAGACCGGCCGTTCCATTGACCGAGGCCACCTTTCCGGCGAGCGTCGTGATGTCGTAGGTCGGCGCCGTGTCGGCAAACGCAGGCGCTGCTGTCGTGAGCAATCCGATAGCCGCCGCAATGGGCACGAGTCGAGTCCGTAGCCTCAAGGTATGTCCTCCTCCCTGGGGTAGTGCATCGGAGCGTCCCTGAGCCGAGCTGGCAAAGCGTACAGCCAGGCGACGCCGCGAGGAGTCGCCTGGCCTGTCCCCTCCCAACCGGGCGCCGTCAGGATACCGAGCGCGCCTAGGCAAGTCAATGATTTGTCAAGATCTGTAAAGGACGAGGCCGGCAAGACTCGCCTGCCGGCCTCCATCCCCGGCTACCGGTTGGGCGGCGTCAATGTCGCACTGAAGACATTGGTCGGGTCGGTGTTGGGCGTCGGGGTCACGGTGCTGCTGGCAGGCTGGCACAGGGGGCTCGTGGAGTCGAACCCGCCGCAATTCGTCTGCACGAACAGCGCCTCGAAGTTGGTTCCCAGGCTGGCCAATCCCTCGTAGTCGCCGAGGAACAGACCGCGCGCCACCGGGGCCGCGTTCAGGTTGATGGGACCGGAGACATGCTGCTCGTTCCCGAACGTCTGGCCGCCGTCCGTTGAGTAAGTCACCCAGTAGTCGACCGGCCAGCTGGTCGTGTTCGTGGGCGTCAGCTCCCGGGAGTCGTAATAGGTGACCGCGATCGTCCCATCAGCGTTGACCGCCACGGTCGGAGTGAAGACCGGCATACCGCTGAACGTGCTGATCGCCTTTGGCGCGCTCCAGGTGCCGCCGCCATCAGCCGAACTGGTGAACAGCACCTCGTTGTCGAAGGTGCCCGCGGCCTGGTTGACGTTCTTCTCGAAGTTAGTCGAGCTCTCCCAGACGACGTAGAGCTTGCCGGTCGACGAATCGATGGCGACCTCTTCCAGCCCGTCCCCCACGCGGGCCGCCCGACCCGTGTTCGGGTTGTGGACGCCCACCGAGTTGAAGGAGGCGATGGACTGCGGGGTTGTCCACGTCGCGCCCCCATCCATCGACTTCGCAAAGGCCACCATCGTATTGCTGAGGGTGCCCTTGAATGGAGTGTTCGGTGGCAAGAACAGGTCCGTGAAGTCGTACAGGGTATCGGTCTTGGGGTCCACCACGATGATGTTGCCAATCGTTTGCTGCCGGTTCCCGGATCCGATGATGACCTGGGGCGGGGTCCAGTGCACCCCACCGTCGGTGGTCTTCGAGAACTCGGCCGGCCCAGTGTAGGCCTGGGCATGGATCCGGTCGTCCGGCTGGTCAGTCGGACTGATGAGGGTATCCCAGACGGTGTACGCCACCCCCGGATGGACCGGGTCCGCTGTGGTGGAGTTCTTATCAGTGAATAGTTGCGCGGTGGTATAAGCGACGATCGTCTGCTGGTTCGTCCAGGTCTTCCCGCCGTCATAGGAGACCGTTGCCGATACCGCGTTGCGGTTGGTGCTCCCATCAAAGGAGAGCGCAGACGAGTACGCGGTACCGTCAGGTCCGAAGGACACCCAGGGATCGGACGCCCGCTCGTACGGCAGGCCACCCGGTGCACAGCTACTGTAGGGCACGGTCGTGTCGGTCCAGCTATCGCCACCGTTACGCGAGAAGGCGCCCCCGATCCCGCGCCCCCCACCGTTGCTCCACCGGTCCTGGTGCCACTGGCCGATGATGTTCTGGGGATTGGCGGGGTTGACCGCGATCTGCGGCTCGACCTCGGCATTCAGATAGTTTCGTCCGGGCTGGGTGGCGGCAGGGATACAGGCTGCATACGGGCTGGTCGCGCCCGAAACCTGGACCGGCCCGGAGGCCAATGCTGGATTCGCCAGTACGACGGCGACAGCGCTGGGAAGGATCGCCGCGGCGAGGAATCGTTTCTTCATGGGACCCTCCTGTTGTGAACTCCGGGAAGGGACGCCTCCCCGGAGTTCCGTCGGGTGTTGGGTTAGGGAACCGCGATCGTCGCGACCACCTGTTGCTGATAGTGCGCAGGGTTTGTGCCGTCGTCGAAGGTGCTCACCGACGTCGTGTAGTCCACCCCTCCGCCGATCGTGTTGCCAAAGTAGTCGCCGATGAAGGTGGCGTTCGCCGAGCACACGCAAAAGCGCCGCGGCGAGTTCAGCTGCGGGTCCCAGGTGTGCTGGCTCAACCGGACGTTGTGGCCCATGGGGGCCAGGGTGGCGGTGTAGAACTGGAGGCTGGTGTTGACGCAATAGTTGCTGGCGCCGAAGGGTGGCAGGCTGCCAGTGAAATTCGGGTTGACCTGGTCGAGGGCGAGGCCAGCGCCGGCCGCCTCGGCCGTGCCCGCCGCCGGGCAAGCCAGTCTCCGGTCGTAGAAATTCACGCTGACCGTGCCGTTGGCCGTTGCCGCCAGGTTGGGCTGGAACTCGTCCGCTGCTGAGGTGTTGTCGTTTGCCTGGATCGGGGTCGTCCAGGTCAGGCCCCCGTCGAGGGAGGCCGTGATCAGGATGTTCGAGACTCCCGCACTGTCGTCGTTGTAGGCGATGTAGAGCGGGTAATTCCCATTGACCCTGGCCAGGCCGACCGCGAACGTGTTGTCGATGCCGTCAGTGAAGGTGGTGTTCGCGTAACCGCCGACGAAGGACGGGAACGGGATGTTGGAAACTGCGGTTGATAGCAAGGTCCAGGTTTTTCCTCCGTCAAGTGACCGGTCGGCCGAAACCGTAAGGCAACAGAACCCATGCTTCGCCGGGAAGTTCGTCACAGACGTGTAGACGGTGCCGTCCGGTGCCACGTGTGGCAACAGGTAGGTGTCGCTTGCCGTGTTGTTGACGGTGGGCAGGATCTGCGGCGTTGACCAGTCGGTGTGGGTGCCATCCGCGTTCGCGTGAGCCGTGGAGACGAACGGCTTGCTGGGGACGACGCCGTCGAATACCACCCACATGGCGTAAATCGTGTTGTAGAAGGGGCTCGTCGGGTTGGTGTCGATGGTGATCCACTGCTTGTCTGGCTCCTGCCCTTTGACCGGGTAGGGCGCGACGAAGTCCGGGCCGGTGACGCGCTGCGCATTGGTGTGGACGCTGATCCATTGGCTGACGGTCGTCGATCCGGTCGGCCGCACGGCGACCGAAATGGCCTCTGCCGGCACGGTCGGATTCGGCTCTTTGTTCGGGTTGGTCTGGTAGTTATGGGAGCCGTCACTGTTGTAGTAAAACTGGTAAGGCAGGATCAGCTCGTAGAAGTTGCCGAATCCGTCGAAGGCGCCCACGGGGTCCGTATTGTCGGTCCAGCCTTCGTACCCCGGGATGTGTCCCTGGATGGGCCAGTTCCGGCCGCCGTCAAACGACTCATAGAATCCGAGCACATGGTTATAGCCTTCGGCGCTGGCGAACCATTTGACGGAGCCGATCAGGTGATTCGCATTCGTCGGGTCGACCCGGATGTCGGACTCGGAGTGGTTCTTCACCAGGTCGGCCGGCCCCGTCGCGAACCCCGGGTTGCTGCCGGCCTGCTGCGGGTACGGCCCCACGTTCTCGCCGGTGGTGACCGCCCCGTTGCACGCGCTTTCCCCGGTGTAGCCATCGTTGGGGCCGGCGTTGGCGGCGTACGGTACCTCTGGTGTATAACAGCTGG
Organism: Candidatus Eiseniibacteriota bacterium; assembly: GCA_035635515.1. GTDB lineage: Bacteria > Chloroflexota > Dormibacteria > CF-121 > CF-121 > CF-121. The sequence goes on from DASQAY010000337.1 coordinate 4,183, forward strand.
TCTGTTGGGTGGTCGCAAAGACGTTCGTGACGCCGCTGAGCTTGAAGCTCCTGGCATACGCCGAATCCGACTGGGGGCCCTGCGGCACGACGCCAACTCCGGGGTCGAGCCCAGCCGAAACCGACCAACCGCCTGACGAGGCGAACGCTAAGACAAGCGGAACGGAAAGCAAGACCAGGCCACGGGTTCTCAATCGCGTCCCTCCCATTTACCCGACCGTCCTGACGGGTGCAACTTCTGAGGATATGGCAATCAAGGTTCAGAAAACAAGCGGGTGGATCCAGGAAGATTCCGCTCCGTCCGGATTCGCTTGGCGCATCACTCCGGGTAACCCCGGCGTTGACAGCCGCCCGCCCGTATCAACAGGTTGTCAACAGCTGTTAAGAACGCTTTACACACTCCCGCGGACCCCGCAGGGAGGGTGGGGGGCCCTGGAAAACTGAAGCGACCCAGTCCCGAATCTCCCGAAAATTGAAGCGACCCGCCGTTACGGTTTACAACCCGCTGGTGTGACCCAGCCGGCCTTCATCCCGCCGCCCAGTCCTCCCGTTGCCGGAAAGACCTTCGTCCCGTACTAGCGAAACGCCTTGCGGCCCTTCCTGTTCGGGGACCCATCGGTGTCGTTTCCTCCACCGACTGGCTTTCTGACAGGTCGCAGGGGTAAGGCTACGGACTGGCCTAAAGAAGCGCAACCCGGAACATGTATTCGTAGATGCATGTTCGGTTCGCACTCAGTATTTGCTCGCCTCGAAGAAGCTCCGGCACCGACGGCATCGGCACTGCATGGTCATCACCTGCGACCCGAAGAGCGAGATGATCTCCACGTCCTCGGCGCCGCAGAATGGGCAGCGAGGGGCCGGCGTGGGTGAATCAGACGTCTTTTCGTTCGCCACCGGCCGGCATGTACCTCTTCTCTTCCAGGCCGCGCAGCATCTCGAAGGTGCGGGCATCGATGCCTCCCGCCCTGATGCG
>DASQAY010000338.1:0-22853 GCA_035635515.1 Candidatus Eiseniibacteriota bacterium
AACTATCCCATCTCCATCGATGTGCGCGAGTTCGAAGCGTCCGCCCGGACGCCGGCCGTCGAGCGCGCCGAACGCGACATCCTGCGCTGGCGGCCGCGCCACGTGATCTTTCGGGTCGATCGGATGGACCTCTCCAAGAACATCGTCCGTGGGTTCCTGGCTTACGATCGGCTGCTGCAGGTCCATCCGGAGTGGCGGGGCGAGGTGGTGTTCTGGGCGCTGCTGCAGAAGACTCGTCAGAACGTGCGTGAGTACCGCGAGTACGCCCGCCAGGTCCAGCAGGCCGTTCGCGTGGTCAACGACCGACACGGAACGCCCACCTGGCAGCCCATCCGGCTGGAACTCCGCGACGATATGCCCCGGGCCATTGCCGGCTACAAGCAGTTCGACGTGCTGCTGGTGAACGCTATCTACGACGGCATGAACCTGGTCGCCAAGGAGGGCATCACCGTGAATCGGCGGGGCGGCGTGCTGGTGCTGTCCGAGAATGCCGGCGCCCACGAAGAGCTGGGCCAGTGGGCGATCACCATCAACCCCTTCGACGTGGATGGCACCGCCGAGGCGCTCCACCGGGCGTTGCTGATGGACGGACTGGAGCGGCACGCCCGCGCCGAGAAAATGCGCGGGGTAGTGGAACAGAACGACATCGCCCGCTGGATCTCGGCCCAGCTGCAGGACCTGCGCGACCTGGTGGAACCCGCGGCCGCCCGCCGGCCCGAGTTACGACAACTGAGCTAGAGCTCTACTCCCAGAGGTGGCGGGCGGCCGCCAGCTCCGGGAAGTCCGCCTCGGGCAGAGGCAGCCGCTGCTTGGAGGCGGCCTCCATCAGGGAAAAAATGACCTTCACGCCGGCCAGGTTGATCCCGCTGACGGTGGTCAGCTCGCGGATCAGGCGGACGCGTTCGATGTCGCGCCGCGAGTAGCGCCGGCGCTGAGTGGGCGTGCGCTCGGGCGCGATCAGGTGCTCACTCTCGTATACGAAGAGGGTGCGCGGTTCGATGTCGAACATGTCTGAGACTTCGCTGGACTTATGGGCCACCGGCTCGCCTCCCGCAAAGCAGTATAGCCGATATATCAACATTCGTGATAAACACCGCGACGTACCGAAGCTGCGCCTTCACCAGCCTCCGGCTCTCACCCGACCAATGCGGTGATCGCAGTTGGCAACTGGTGTGGCGCTGCTTATCACCTTAGCGAGGCAAGGCTTCGCTTGAACGGCCGTCGAACGGCCGCTACGCTGTCGCACCAGGCCTGACCCGCCCTGAGCCCAGCATGTCCAGCATCTTACGGCACGCCTCGGCCTTCGCACGACAGCTCGTGTTGAGCTTGTGCCTGTTCGGCCTGCTGGCGTCGCCCTTCGGGGTCCGGACCTATCTGGACGTGCAGGCCGCCCAGCGCGCCGCGGCGGCCCAGCAGCTGAGCGTCATCGACCGGCCGGCCATCGTGTCGGCCCGGACCTCCGCCACCAGCGTCCGGCCGTTTGACCAGCCCGAGCGCGCCGCGCTCGACGGGGTGCGCGGCAAAGGCGCCTGGTTCATGATCTTCGCCAGCGACTGGTCGAACCCGGATGCGGACCGGGCCTGGGACATGGTGGACGCGGCGGTCAAGGCCGACCTGAGCCACATCTACGTCCGGGTGGCGGATTCGCGGGCGCACTTCTACGGTGCCCCGGCGCTCCAGGACCTGCTTCCCATCGCCCACTCCCGCGGAGTCCGCGTCATCGGCTGGATCGAGCCCGAACTCGCCGACGCCCCTTCGGATGCCGTCGATGCCATCGCGGCGGCGCGCTACCAGAGCGCTGGCCAGCACCTGGATGGCCTGGCGCTGACCATCGAACAGAACTGGGACGACAGCTCGATCGAGTGGTACCTGGGCGGCATCCGGCGCGGGATCGATGGGGCGGTCGGACTGGGAGACCACTATCTGCTGGTGGCCAGCACCTTCCCGGTCCCGTCCGAGCACCGCAGCTTTCCCTGGGCCGCCATGTCCCGCTACTGCCAGGTCTTTGCCCCAATGGCCTACTGGCGGGCCACCGGGCAGCGGCAATTCGTGGGGGACGGTGGGGTGCGTGCCTTCCTGGACCAGATCTTTGCCGAGTTCCGCGATCCGGGGATCAACCCCTACCAGCGCCCCGTGACCATCACGGCGCAGGCATACGACGCGGCGCTCGAGTACGGCATCCCCGGATCACCGCCGGGGGACGAGATCGTCGCCTCCATGGATGAGACCCGGGCCCAGGGCGGGCTCAGCTGGTCCTTTTACCGACTGGCCAACGCCGATAACGGCGTTACCGGCGACGAGGCGGCGGCCATCACGGCCTATCCGTTCTGGCAGCGGCCGGCCCCGGCGACCATTGCCCAGAAGGCCCTGATCGCGATCGCCGATCAGCCGGCTGCCTACTGATTCCAGGAAACAAGGGATGAAGCTGTTTCGCCGCCGCCAACCGCCCGCCCCCGGTCGCCTCCCCGGCTGGCGGATCGGGCTGGCGGTGGCCGCCGGGGCGGTGGCCGCCACCGCCCTGGCGTTCGTCATCGCCACGGCCGCGGGGTCCACGCGGTCCGTCTGGAACCAGCCTCAAACCCCCATCGGCGATGTCCTGAACCGGGTGGATGCCGGGTTGGTCAAGAGTGCGGTCATTACCGGCGAACGAGTCGTCCTGACAGATCGCGCCGGCGCCACCTTCTGGACCCAGAAGGAAAGCGGGACGGCGATCGCCGACGAACTGCGCCGGCACGGCGTGCAGGTCAGCGTGGCCCCGGGCGACTCGTCCGACCTGGTGCGCACCCTGCCCAACCTGGTGGGGCTGCTCCTCCTGGTGACGCTGGTGTTCCTGCTCCTGCGCCGGTCCAACCTGCTGGGCAGTCCGATGGGCGCCTTCACCAAGCACCTGCGGGAGGCCGGCCGGGAATCGTCCGCGGTCGTCACCTTCGCCGAGGTGGCGGGCGTGGACGAGGCCAAGCAGGAGCTGGAAGAGGTCGTGCGATTTCTCCGGACGCCCGCCGGCTTTCGCGAGCTGGGGGCGCGCATGCCGCGCGGCGTGCTCCTGGTCGGTCCCCCCGGGACCGGCAAGACGCTGCTGTCGCGGGCCGTCGCCGGCGAGGCGGGCGTGCCCTATTTCTCCCTCAGCGGCTCCGACTTTGTGGAAATGTTCGTCGGGGTGGGGGCGGCGCGGGTCCGTGACCTGTTCCGCCACGCCAAGAAGCACTCCCCCTGCATCATCTTCATCGACGAGATCGATGCCCTGGGTCGCAAGCGCGGGGCGTCGTTTGGCCGCACCAACGAGGAGCGAGAACAGACCCTGAATCAGCTGCTGGTCGAGATGGATGGGTTCCACACCGACGAGACGGTGGTCGTGATAGCGGCCACCAACCGGCCCGATGTTCTGGATCCGGCGTTGCTCCGATCCGGCCGCTTCGACCGGCGGGTGGCCATCGAATCCCCCGACATCAACGGACGGCGCGCCATCCTCGCCCTGTACGCGCGCGCGAAACCGTTGGCGCCCGAGATCGACCTGGAGGTGATCGCCCGACAGACGCCCGGGTTCACCGGGGCGGACCTGGCCAACCTGCTCAACGAGGCGGCTATCCTGGCCGCCCGGGGCGGCAAGCGGGTGATCGGCCGCAGCGAGATGGAAGAGGCCGCCTTCCGGGTGATGGCCGGGCCCGAGAAGCGCAGCCGGATCCTGACCCCCGAGGAGAAGGCCATCATCGCCTACCACGAGGTGGGCCACGCGCTCTGCATGAAGTCGATCGCCAAGAGCGACCCGGTCCATAAAGTTTCCATCGTGTCTCGCGGCCAGGCGCTGGGCGTGACTGTGCAGCTGCCCAAGCGCGATCGCTATCTGACCTCCAAGTCCGAGTTGCAGGCGCGGATGGTGGCGGCCATGGGTGGTCGGGCGGCCGAAGAGATCATCTTCGCGGATGCCACCACCGGGGCGAAGCAGGACATCGAGTTCGCCACCAGCATCGCCCGGCACATGGTGTGCGACTTCGGGATGAGCGAGCGGCTGGGCCTGGTCACCCTGCGCGCCCGCGGCGATGATGACTCGCCGCTCATCTCGGAGCTGACCGCCGAGGACGTGGACGCGGAGGTGAAGGCGCTGATCGACGCGGCCTACCGGCAGGCGGTGCAGATCCTGCAAGAGAAGCGCGCCATCCTGGTCCGAATCGCGGAACACCTGCAACAGGTGGAGACCATCGATGGGGCCGAGCTGGACGCCCTCCTGGCCGCGGACGCCGGGGCCACGCCGACGCCGCCGGACCGGCGGATGCCGCTCGAGGAATCCGGTCGGGGCGCGCAGGTGGCGGCCGCGGAAGCCGATCGGGCCTAGCCCGGATCTACCGGGCTCTCTAAATAATCTCGGCGTACAGCTCGTACACGATGCGCAGGTCGTCGGGCGGGCGCACCTTGTTCAGCTTCAGCGCCTCCAGCAGCATCAGGATGTACTTGACGCCGGCCAGGTTGACGCCCTTCTCCCGGGTGAGGTGTTGGATGACCTGCAGTTTGCGCACGTTGCGCTGCGAGTAGCGCCGCCGGTTGGTCGACGTCCGGTAGGGCTCGATCAGGCCCAGGTCCTCATACATCATCAGCGTGCGGGGATGGGTTTCCAGGATTTCGGATGCGACGCTGATGGTATAGAGGGCCTTATCGAGGTCAAACCCGGCGGACAGGGGGACGCGACGCTCGGTGGCGGCCACCCCTCAGTCCTTGACCCAGTCCTGCACGCCCCGGCTCAGGCTGGCCGGGGTCGTCTCCGACTTGATCAGGTAGTCGAGGGCTCCCAGCTTGAGGCCGCGGTCGACCAGCTCTTTCTCCCCGTAGTTGGAGAGGATGATGACCGGAATGTTCCTGGTCACGGTGTCCTGGCGCAGGTTTTCGAGCACGGCGAAGCCATCCATCTTGGGGAGCCGGATATCCAGGAAGACGATGTCCGGGACCAGCTTCTTGGCCCGTTCCAGGCCCTCCTCGCCCGACTTGGCCACGGTCACGCGGTAGCCATCCAGCTCCAGCTTGAGCTTGTACATCTCAGCCACAGCCGGGTCGTCCTCGATAAAGAGGACGTTGACCTCCTCGTCGACGACTTCACTCATGGGCGCTCCTTCCTCCTGTATAACATCTCTATCACCTTTCCCGCGCTGGCGCCGGTGAAAGTATACGGCAGCGGCGGAGGAAATGGCACCTCGGGCGGGGGGTGTTTTGGGTGGCGCGCCGACAGTGGTACGATGGCAGGATCGCGCGGCGCAGGCGCGCCAGGAGGCTGACCGGGTGGGCTATTTAAGGGGTGTCGTACACGGGGCGCTGCTGGGCGCGTGCCTGGGCCTGCTCTACGCGCCGGCGGCCGGGGTGGTGACCCGCAAGCGGGTCAGCCACTGGCTGCAAGAAGCCGAGGGGGCTCTGGGCGGCGCCGGCGACGGATCCGAACGCCGGGCCCCGGCCCGCAGCGGATCAGGGGTAGCCAGCCGGCCAAAGCGGGCACCGGCTTCATAGGAGGAAGCGATGGAGCAGACCGTGGACAAGACCGTGGAGCGTCTGAGCGATATCCTGGACCGCGCCACCAAGGCGGCCGGCGACCTGGAGCTGAAGGACCGGCTGGGCGACGCGGTGTCAGCCCTGCGCCGGACCCGGCTGCGACAGCCCGATGAGGACGCGGGGATTGAACGCTTTGTCACCGGGTTGCTGCTCGGGGTGGCCATCGGCTTTGGCCTGGCCCTGCTGCTGGCCCCCAAGAGCGGCGAGGAGATGCGGGAAGACCTGATGCAGCGCGGGATCGAGCTCCGCGACCGGGCCAGCGGCCTGGCCGCACGGGTGCCGTTCGGCGACGGCGGCGAGAAGACCCCTAGCGAGTCTTAGCCCAACGACGCAGACCTGGTCGTCCCCGATCGGTAGATCCGGGCCTACCCGTTCGGACGCGGCGACGGCGATGGCAACGGTGACGCGCCGGGCTGCGGCGGAAGCTTCTGGCACAGCCCGGGCGGCAGGTCGATCGGGCAGGGGAGCAGGTCTTCGGGCGGCGGGGGCGGTGGCGGCAGCGGGTTGATGACGCAGAAGACGCCGTCCACGATGGTGTCACTCCAGGTCAGGGTCCACTTATTGAAGGTGGTGAATGGGCAGCGCGGCCAGTCCTTGTCCAGGCTGGGGTTGGCGCCTTCAGTTCCAGGCAGGAAATAGTTGTCGCCCTGGCGGGTGAGGCCGTCAGGGACCGGATACCACTCGTCGGGCACGCCGCCCAGGGCTTCCATCATGTAGCGGTGCCAGATGGGGGCGGCGCCGACGATGCCGGTGGAGTTATGACTGAGGGGAGCATTGTTGGGATTGCCGATCCAGACGGCGGTCGCCAGCCGGGGGGTGAATCCGACCGTCCAGTTGTCCTTGAACTCCTGCGTGGTCCCGGTCTTGGCGGCCACCCGCCGGCCGGGGAGGGTGAGGTCGCCGTGGCAGCCGAACGACATACAGCGGTTCCGGTCGTCCGACATGATCGCCCCGACGATGTAGCTGACCTGCGGGGAGATGGCGCGGTACTCATTCTTTGATGGGTCATAGGTGTACTGGACGCGGCCCAGCCCGTCCTGGATCTTAAGGATGGCGGTGGGCTGGTGGCGAATGCCCAGGGTGGCCAGGGTGGAGGCTCCCGTCGCCATATCGAGCACGGTCACCCGATACGACCCCAGCGTCAGGCTGAGCGCATAGGCGCTGTCGTCCTGGTCCAGGCTGGTGACGCCCATGCGCCGGGCGGCGCTGAGCACCGTGGGGATGCCCACCTTCATTTCCACCTTCAGCGCCGGGATGTTGAGGGAATTGCCCATCACCATCTTCACCGGCAGCGTCCCGTGATAGGCGCCGTCGTAGTTCTGCGGCGTGTACTGCTCGCGGCCGTTCAACCCGCCGCCGATGGGGAAGACGAGCGTCTCGTCCTTGACCGGCGTGGTCATGTTCACCCGACCGCTCTCGATGGCCGCCGTGTAGGTGAACATCTTGAAGCTGGATCCGGGCTGTCGCGGCGAGACCGCCATGTTGATCTGGCCGCCCGGGCGGTTGTAGTCGTCGCCGCCCACCATGGCCAGCACCTCGCCGGTCCGGGGATCCATGGAGACCAGCGCGGCGTCGTGGAAGTTGTAGTAGTTGCCCACCGAGGCGATCTGGTCGCGGATGCTCCGTTCGGCGATCTGCTGGAGGTCCATGCGCAGGCTGGTGAAGATCCGGTACCCCTTCCGGGCGCCGGGGGCGATGCCGTAGTCCTTTTGCAGCGTCTGCAGCACGTAGTCGACGAAGTGCGGCGCCTGGAACTTATTGATGGGCGGGTAGACGGTGAGCTTCTCGGCAAGCGCCTTATCGGCCTGGGCCTGGGTGATGTCGTGTTGCTCGACCATGCCCTGCAAGACCTCACGCTGCCGGATCTTGGCCTGTCGCGGATTACGGAGCGGATCGTTCTGGGTGGGCGCCTGGGGCAGGCCGGCCAGCATGGCCGCCTGGGCCAGGGTCAGGTCGTGGGCGTTGCTCTCGTGCCCGAAGTAGCTGCGAGCCGCCGACTCCACCCCATAGGTTTGCTCGCCGTAGTAGATGGTGTTGAGGTAGAGCTCCAGGATCTGGTTCTTGGTGTACCGCTGGTTCAATTCCAGCGCCAGGATGCCTTCGCGCAGCTTGCGCTGGAGCGTGGGCGGCGGGTTGGCCCCGATGAACACCTGCTTGACCAGCTGCTGGCTGATGGTGCTGCCCCCCTGGGTGATCTTGCGACGGGTGAGGTTGGCGAAGGCGGCCCGGACAATCCCGCCCAGGTCGATGCCGCTGTTCTGGAAGAACGTGCGGTCCTCACTGGCCAGGGTCGCCTTGACCAGCCAGGGCGACATGTAGCTGAGCGGGACCACGATCCGGTGGTCGCCGGACGCGCCGATGTCGGCCAGCAACACGCCGTTGCGGTCGAAGATCAGGGTGTCCTGATCCAGGCCGCTGGCGGACAGGCCCTGCACGGTCGGCAAGGGCCCCACCGTCTGGGCGGCGACCGCCGGGATGGCCATCGCGGTCAGGATGAAGAGGACCAGGAAGCCCAGCAGCAGCACGCGCCGCAGATCGGCGCGGCTGCGCCGTCGCCAGAGCTGGACATGACGCCGGCTACGCTGCCTGGACGTCATGCGTGCGCGAAACCAGCGATGCCAGCCAGCATGAGCCAGGCCGCCAGCAGGAGGGCGAATGCCCAGACCGATGCGGTGCCGAGCGACCGCCACAGGGCCTGCCGGCGCCGGCGGCGCAGCTGCTCACGGCGGAGCAGCATGGCGGGCGCCACGGCGGTGACGCTGGCCGCCTGCCGCGGATCCATGATCGGTAATCTCAAGGACATTCAGCTCTCTTGGCGCAGGCCGTCGCCGGCCCGCGCCCTGTCCAACGACCCACCAGGTGGGAAGTTACGCGCTCCGTCGACTGTGCGTGTCATAAGTAGATATACCATTCCTATCAGTAAAGGTCGATGTCATTCCTAACGGCGCGCTTCGGCGCCGGGGCTCCGGGACATCCGCAGCTGGCCGCCTATAATGCCTGCTAGCTCAGCAGATTGCAACCCCCAGGGGCTGTATGAATGGAGGGGATTCCCAGTGTTTTGTCGGGCCTGCGGCAAGCAGATCGAAGCGGACGCCCGCTTCTGCCGCTTCTGCGGGAAGTCACAGGCGGAGGGACCGGGGGCGGCCTCGGCAGGGCCTGGCGCGAAGGCGGCGACCGGCTCCGGGTCGAAGACCCGGTTGGATGACACGCTAGGAGGTATGGGGTTGGAACGGTGGCTGCGCCGGGTCTTTCCCCGGCACCATCTGCAGGACGAGATCACCCATTTCCTGACCATAGCCGGCATCGTGATCGGGGTGGTCGGCTTTCTGCTCGCTCTCTTTCCGCCCCTGGGAGCTGGGCTATACGCCCTGGCCTGGCTGCTGTTCGCCATCCTCCTGATGCTGTTTGTCATGCACCGGGATGCCACGCTGGCTCATACGCGAACCGACCAGCCTGGGGATGCCCCGACGGGGCGCCATCACGCCGGCCGGGGAGCGGTGCCCGACCGGAGGGATGCGCCGAGGGAGCCCCCGGCAAAAAAATAGCCGGCCCTTGAGTGGGGCTGTCGAGTTCGGCGGACTTAAGGGCCGGTCGGCTCGGTGGGCTCCTCGGCGGGCTTGGCCATCTCCCGGCGGACCCAATTGCCAGCCCCCTCGACCTTGCCCTTGACCTTCTGGCCTTTGCCTTCCCACTCCATCTTCTTGTTGCCGGTCAGCTTGCCGCCCACGTCCTTGGCCTCGCCCTGGATCTTGTCTTGGTATTCACCCATGGATGCTCCTCTCCCGGCGATATTGATAGCTGCGCTATCACCTTAGCCAGTATACCAGTGCCCCTCGAGGGCGAGCGCCTCCTTCGGCAGGTATCCCCGATTGCGGCCAGCGGTTCGCGTCGAAAGGCTCATTTCATAAGTCTTTACAAAACTTCGGTAGAGGGGAATCCGTGGCGAGGAATATACTCCTAGCCAATTTCCGGCGGGGCGGGCTATCAGACAAACCGCTACGACGGCCGGGCGAAGAAGTGACTAGAGCAGCCCCCGGGGTAAAAGGAGTCGCGCCGAACATGGCAACTGCCGTCCAACCAGAGACCCGCCGTGATGTCAGCATCTCCCTGGACAAGCCGATCTACACCATCAGCGTCGCGTCAGAGATCCTGGAAACGCATCCCCGGACGCTCATGATGTACGAGCACCTCGGCCTGGTGGTGCCCAAGCGCACGTCCACCAACCGGCGCCGCTTCTCCCAGCGGGATGTCATGAAGCTGCAGACCATCCAGAAGCTGACCCGGCAGCACTCGGTCAACCTGGCAGGTGTTCGCTACATCTTGAAGCTGCTCAAGCTGCTCCACGAGAACCGGGTTACCCCGCCGGTCGAGCTCAAGGACATCGACGTCTCCCGGCTGGAAGTCTAGGCCGGCGCTCAGGCGTTTACCGACAATATGACTCCGGGGGTGTTGACAAATCTCTCCACCGCCGCTAAACTTAGCTTTGTTTCCACCTGCCCCCCTCTTCGGGCCCTCCTCGCAGGGGGGCCTTTTTTCTATACCGCGGGTTGATAGGGGGCCTATCATTAAAAGTCAGCCACAGCCAAAGCGGCGGGTCGGGCCGTCGGCTCAGACCGACGAGGACGTGGTCGAGGTGCTGCTGGTGGAAGACGACCAGTCCGTGCTGGAGATGTACCGATTGAAGCTGGAGCTCGACGGCTACCGGGTGAGCACCGCGACCGACGGGGAGGAGGGGCTGCGCAAGGCGGAGACCCTGCGCCCCGACATCATCTTCCTGGACATCCGGCTCCCCAAGATGGATGGGTTCGAGGTCCTGCGCCGCCTGCGCGGCCAGGAAACGACCAAGGAAATACCGGTTATCATCCTTTCGAACTATGGGGAGGACGACCTGGTTGCCCGCGGTTTGCGGCTTGGAGCTCACGAGTACCTGATCAAGGCCCGCACCACGCCCAGCAGTCTGTCGGAGGGAATTGACGATTGGCTAAGGGAGTAACGACCCGCCGCGCCCCGGCCGAGGCCAGCCTGTCGCTGGACAAGCCCATCTACACCATCAGCGTCGCGTCCGAGATCCTGCAAACCCATCCCCGGACGTTAATGATGTACGAGCACCTGGGTCTGGTCATTCCCAAGCGAACCTCGACCAACCGGCGCCGGTTTTCGCAGCGCGACATCCGCAAGCTGCAGGCCATCCAGACCCTGACCCGGGTGCACGGCGTCAACCTGAACGGCGCCCGCTACATCCTGCGGCTGCTGCGCATCCTGCAGGACAATGGGCTGACCGGGCCCTCGGAATTGCGCGACCTCGACGTGCGCGAACTCGACGTATAGCCCGAATCCGGGCCATAGCCGGGAGTCACCGTGACGGCCGCCTGACGAGGCTGCCACGCGTTGGTGGCCGCAAGGTTTCGGCAAAGCTGGGGGGGTACCGTAGAGAATACCGATGACCTTCCGGCCAGATAGCCCGCTGAACCGGCTCATCTTGCTCTGGCCAGGTGTCCCGATCGCCGCCTGCGCCCTGGGATACGTCCTGGCCACCATCGAGATCAGCCGGACTCGCGAATCCTCGTTCGCGGCGCTGGCGATCGCGATGGGGTGCGGCCTGGCGCTAAGCCTGGGCCTCCTGTTTCATACCTTCTTTATCGCCTGGCTGGAAGTCACGGTGCGGCCGGAGGGAATCGGGTTCCGGCCTATCGGCTTCGCCTGGCTCGGCCGGCAGCCGAAGCTGGTGCCCTGGTCGTTGATCCAGGCCACTCGGGAAGTCGTCACCCGGGAGGGCGGCCACCTCACCATCGCGGCCACCACCGAGGTCTTCCAGGTGCCGCGGGCCCTCTTCCGCGAGGACACCTACGTGGAGCTGGTGCGAGCGCTCAGCCGGGCAGACCTGACCGGCGGCGACCAGCCCAGCTCATCCATCCGGGCCGCGGCCTAGTGCGAAGCCGGGCTTCGTGATCTTCCCTGGGAGGCTTGAGAACACCTCCCAGGAGGGCCAAGTCCCTCAGACGTTCGCTCCCCTGGGTCGCGGCTCGAGCCTCTCGAAATACCCCCACCCTAGCCTCCCCGCATGGGGGAGGGAGATTCATATCCCTGCTTACGTGCTCGCCGACGCCCGGTAGTAGACCCGAGCGGAGTACACGCCGGTCTCATAGGGTCCGTAGCGGCGGGCCAGCGTGGTGCGGTCGCCGTACCAGGGATCGTTGATCAGGAAGTCCTGCCCAGCCGACCCGGTGAGGACCACGAAGTGCATGTTGCCGTGCAGCCGCACCTCCACCACCACCAGGTGGCCGGCTCCCAGCTCCTGCCGGATCACCGCCGGCGCCGGCCGGTCGCTGCTGTCCTGGTCGTCCCAACGGAGCTGGGGAACGATGCCCGGGATGTGGATCCATTTGAGCCGCACGCTGCCGGCTGTGGGGCCCATGGCCGTCCGCCAGAGGATGGCGTCATTTTCGACGTAGCCGCCGTGTTGGGTCAGCCACTGGTTCAGCAGATGGGGGTTGGTCTGATAGCCGAAGGCGGCCTGGACCATGGTGACGGCCGTCAGCGCACAGCCCGAGGAGCCGATCGTATCGAGAGGATCCGAGCCGAGCAGCTCGTGCGCCCACACCGGTGAGCGCTGGGTGAACACGGGGACGGTGCTGGTCCCAGCCTGCGCCGGCAAGGCCCCGCCGGCTCCCGCCGTCACCGCCAGGAGGGTGCATACGGCTCGCACCAGCGTCCTCTTCACGGCGCCATCGTACGGAGTGCCGGGCCCGAAGTCCAGCGCTGGCGCTGGGCGCTTTGGCCCGTTACCAGATCGTGACTTCCGCCTGGCCCGGATCCCGGCTTAGGGGGTCAGCAGGCTCTTGAGGTCGCCGGCGTGGTCGGCCAGGGCCAGCCGGACATCCAGGACGTCATCGACCCCGATCGCCGGGTCGTCCGAGAGGGGCTGATCGAGGACGGGGACAGACTCCCCCACCCAGGCCGCCGCCTGGACCACCACGAGGCGACTGGCCTCGCATTGTCCACAGGTAATACGGACCACGGACTCGTGGTCGGTGGACGAGACCAGGTCAAGCTCGCAGTCGGCCAGGCTCTGGCCGCAGCTCGGGCACTGATACCGGGCCGCCTGGCGGCGCAGCACTTCCAGAAGATCCACGGCTTGATTCATACCCCGATCGCGCGCACCCCAAAACGGGTACCTGATAGCGGGCTGAGCAGCTTATGGGGGCACGCCGGCGGCTTGTCGCCACCTGAAAAGGTCGCGATACTCGGCCGGGATGAGGGGCCGGCTGGTGCGTTTCGGGATCGTGGCCGGCGGCCTGCTTGCCGGCGGCCTGGCCTTCATCCAGCTGAGCGCGCCCGCCGTCGCGGTGCAGGCCGTGGAGCTCGACGGCCAGCGCGTTCCGCCGCTGGGCGCCGCCGAGGTGTCGCCCACCCCCCGCCTGCATGTGGCGCTCAGCCGGCAGCTGGCGGCGCACGACTGGCATATCCGTCTTGATGGCCGCACGGTGTCGATCCCGACGGCGGGCGGGCCGGCCCGCTTCCTCGACCTGATCCTGCCCGGCCCACTGGGCCTGGGGACCAGCCACCGGCTGCGCATCGAGACCGGCTCCAGGCCAATCGACCTGGCGTTCCGGGTGGTCGCGCCGCTGCAAGCTACCGTCGACATGCGCTTTTTGCCGCTCGCCATCCACACGGTGCCCACCGTGCGGACGCGGATCCACTTCTCGCATCCGATTTTCGACCAGGCGGCCGCCCAGGAGCACGTGCGGGTGACCCGCGGAACGTCCGCATACACTTGGCTCGACGCCAGCACGCTGGAGATCGTCTCCAGCGGACTGTCGCTGGGCACGTCGGAGGTCGTGATGCTCGACGCCGGTATTGCCGCTGCCGACCACTCCTTTATGGGCGCCTTTGTCAGCGCCGGCGTGGCTATCCCGTCCACCCTCACTGCCGTGACGCCGGACCGGGTGGTGCAGATGTATTACGTCAACACGCCCGAGGCCAAGGCGTCGTTCCTGGCGCACGCCAACCAGATCGATGTCCTCAGTCCAGGCTGGTACGACGCCAACGCGGATGGCAGTATCACGGGCTCCGCCCGGCAGGCGATCATCGACGCAGCCCACGCCCACGGCGTGCAGATCGTGCCGCTGGTGGTCAACGCGGACGTGGACCCGGACGTCGCCCACGCCATCCTGGCGGACCCGGCTCGGCGGGCGGCCCTCGCCACCCGGCTGGTGGCCGAGGCCCGGACCTACGGCTACGCCGGATTCCAGCTGGACTTCGAGCAAGTCCGCTGGACCGACCGCGACCTGCTGACGGCGCTGGTGCAGGACTGCGCCAGGGCCTTCCATTCCGCCGGGCTCAGCCTGTCGATCGCCGTCATCCCGCGGCTGCCCGGAGACGAGAATGCCACGGGCGCGGCCCTCGACTATTACCAGGCGTGGTCCGGCGCCTACGACTTTCCTGCCCTGGCGCGAGCGGCGGACTACCTCTCGGTCATGACCTACGACGAGCACAACGGCGTGACCCCGCCGGGACCGGTCTCGGGGATCCCCTGGATGCGGCAGGCGCTGGACTACTCGCTTCGCGATGTGCCGCTGGGCAAGGCGATGCTGGGCCTGCCCACCTACTACCACGACTGGACCGGGGTTGGGTACCTCACCTCCAGTTCGTACGACGATGCGCTGACCCTCGCCAAGCGCTACGGGGTCACGCCGGCGTTCGACCCCACCGAGGACGAGATGCACTTTACCTACGTGACCCGGTGGGGGGTGCATCACGAGCTCTGGTTCGAGAGCGGGGACACGCTCCGGCAGAAGCTGCCCTTGATGTACGAGTATCAGTTGCGCGGAGTCAGCGTCTGGCGGCTCGGCTTCGAAGACCCGGCCTTCTGGGACTTGATCGTCCCCCGCCGCTGAGGCTCGGGGCGCGAGAGGCGGTCGAAGACCCGCTGGTATAGCTCGGCCTGCCGCTTCATGGCCGCGGCGTAGGCGCGCCGGGCGGCAGGCCGCCGGTGAAAGGTGCGGCCCACTCGGGGCTGGTCGCGCCAGAGCCCGGGTCGCCGGCCGAGAGCGTAGAGCGCCAGCAGGGCGGCCCCGCGGCTGGAGGCTTCGGGCTCCGCGGACGCGCTGACCGGCACGTCCAGCACGTCGGCCAGCATCTGCATCCAGGTGTTCGAGTGCAGCAGCTGGCCTCCGGTGGCGATCACCCGGCGGGGCCGGCGGGTGGTCTCGCGCATGGCCTCATAGACCTGGCCGATCTGAAGGCTGATGCCCTCCATGGCGGCCCGCACGACCTCCTCCGGCCGGGTGCTGAGAGACAGCCCGCTGATCACGCCGCGGACATCGCCCCGCCAGTTGGGGCTGCGTTCGCCGGCCCAGAAGGGCAGGACGGTCAGGCCGTGGCTGTCGGCGGGGATGGTCCGCACCGCGGCTTCAGCCTCGGTTCGCTTCTTGAAGCCGAGCAGTTTGTGCAGCCAGCGGATGACATTGCCGCCCTCGCTGAGGGCGCCCCCCAGGACAAACCGGCGGCGGTCGAGCCGGTAGGCAAAAGCCCCCCACGGCACCTCCACGTCGGGCGTCTCCAGCACCACGCGCAGCGCCGACGAGGTGCCGATCATGGCGCACAGCCACTCCGGCTTCAGGCAGCCGGCTCCCACATTGCTCAGGGCGCCGTCGCCCACCGGCAGGTACCAGGGCAGGTCGGCCAATCGCGGCCAGCGCCGGGCATACGCCGGTCGCAGGCCGGTGGCCGGGGCGTCCCAATCCGCGATCGACGAGAGGGCCGTGCTGCTGATCCCGGCGAGCCTCAGCGCCTGGGCGTCCCAGCGGCAGCGGTGTACATCCAGGAGGCCGGCGCCCGATGCGATCGAAATACTGACCTGCGCCTCCGGGAAGAACCGTCCGTACAGGTACTCGGCCAGCGAGACCCAGCGCACGGTCTCGCGGAACACCGCCGGCCGCGCGGCCTTCAGCCAGCGCAGCTTGGCCGGCCAGAAGCTGGCGTGGAAGTAGCAGCCGGTCCGGCGATGGTAGCCATGCTCGTCGGACGACGCGCGCAAGGCGGCGGCCGCCGGCTGGCTCCGGGTGTCGGCCCAGGTCAGCAGCTCCGTGGTCGGACGACCGGCGCGGTCGACGCCCATCAGGCTGTGCCAGTAGCAGGACGCCGCCACCGCCGCGATGGAGAGGCCTTCCTTCCTGGCGGCCTTCACCGCGGTGTCGATGGCGCCTTCGATCAGATCGACAAGCTGGTCGGCGTCGGAGCTGGCCTGGCCAGGCGTCGAGGTATCGAGCTGGTAGGGAACTTCGGCGAAGGTCGGGTCCACGAGTCGCCCGCGCTGGTCATAGACCACCGCGCGTACCGAGGAGGTCCCCAGGTCGAGCGCCAGGACACCGGTCTGCGCGCGAGTCATCGGGTCACCAGGTGGGAGCGTACCCTACGAGTCAGTGTCCACCGAGCGGCTCGAGCCGGACGAAACCCGCAGGCTCCTGATGGCGTTCGGGGTGATGGTGACTGAGTACCAGGCCACCACCCGTCGCCTGCTCGAGCGCGGGGCCGTGGCGGGCGAAGCGGAGGAAAGCATCCGGCGGGAGGCTGCCGAGCTGAGCGCCGAGCTCAACCGCGCGTTGCGCGACATCACCAATCAGGTGCTGCAGCTGCAGAGCGATTTCTTGATGGAGCTGGTCGCCCGCGACAAGGCGGGCGACCAGTCCAGGGGGAGCTAAGCTAGGCCGCCGGCGGAGTCGAGGGCGCTGGTGGTCCGGGCGGAGCCGAGGGGGGGGTGGAGCTCACCGGCAGCAAGGGGGCGCCGGGACCCTGGGTTCCGAATCGCGACAGGAGGGCGGCTCCCAGGGCGACGCTGCCGCCGATCAGCAGGACGAGCACGTTCAGCACCGGGATGTTGGCCAGGATCACGACCAGCACTCCGCCGATGAGGAGGGCGGGGACCAGCTCCTGCGGACGCTGCATGGATTGCAGTAGCCGCTGGCCGATCAGCAGGAAGATGGCGGCCCAGCCGAAGAGCCAGGCGACCGTCATGGCCCCCAGCACGACGAACGGGAGGACCAGGGTGATCACCAGGAGGACGCTGAGCACGATGCCCGCGATGGTCCCCCCGCAGCCCAGGGCGAACGTTTCCACGGGTCGCCGCTCGACCACCGAGGCCGCCGTCTGCAGGTGGGTGGGGAAGAACAGCAGGATGATCAGGGCCAGCACCAGGATGCCGAGCCCTGTCACCAGGCCAAACGCGAGATCCGAAAAACCGGTACGTCCGAAGGCGCTGGGGAAATGCCGGAACACGCTCGGGTCAAATTGGCCGCGACCCTCCACGACGTTGCGCCCGACGAAGGCCCCGGGCATTCGGTTGAGCGAGCCGCCGGCAAACGAGACGTCGCGGCCGACATAGGAGTTGGGCCCCAGCGTCAGCGTTCCGCCAACCACGGCCACGTCACGCTCGACCCGGCCGTTGACGACAACGTTGCCGCCGAAGGCCACCAGGTCCTGGGTCACGGTGCCGTCGACCTCGATGTTGCCGCCGAACGCCACCAGGTCGCCGTGGTGGGTCTCGCCGGCCGGGACGACGATGTTCCCGCCGAAGGTGACCTGATCGTTGCTGGTGCTGGTCGAGTCATCGGCGGCCGCAGCCGGGACGAGCGCCCCCAGGGTGAAGGCCGCCGCCGCGGTAAAGGACAGAATGATCCGCTTGAGATTCATCGAGTGACCCGCCTCCTCTGAAATGCGATGGATTGATACAGGCGGACCCAGAGTCCGCAGACGATGATGACGAGCACCGCGTATCCGGCAATCACCGCCGGCCGGTCGGCAAACAGCACTCGCGGCACCGCCAGGATGCCGTTCACGATGGTGGTGACGATGTCGAGCCCATTCGACGCGACGCCCAGCGGCTTGGCCACGGTCGCGGGGGCCAGCCAGACGGTCGAGGCGGCGAGGACCGTGGCTACCACGAGAAGACCGGCGGCAGCGGCCAGGCCCAGGCGCCAGGAGACCCGTGGCGTACGCCAGCGCCGGAGCACACCGGCCGCGATCGTGGCCGGCACGGCACGGACCTCGGGTCGGGCCGCGCGGAGCACTCCGGCCAGTGGATCGCCCTCCTCCAGGACGGCGAAGCAGGTGGCGCACTCCGCCAGGTGGGCCTCGGCCTCCACGTCCTCGCCGCTCCGAAGGCGCCGGCGCGCTTCCTCACACTGCATCGGTTGCCACCTCCCGCGTCAGGATTCCCGCCAGCGAGCGCCGGGCGCGTAGCAGGGCGACCTTGGCGGCGCCCTCCGACATGCCGAGCAGCTGTGCAATGCGGTCGACCGGCTGGTCTTCCCAGTAGCGAAGGACCAGGAGCGTGCGCTCCCGGTTGGGCAGCCGGTTGACGGCGGCCTGCACCCGGGCGCGGTCCATACGATCGATTACCGTCCGCTCGACGTCGACCGACGATGACGGCTCGACCAGGTCAGCAGCCGGGCGGCGCTGCCGAAGGACGTCGATGCTGTAGTGGCGGGCGATGCCCGTCAGCCACCCGCCGAAGGGTTCGCTGGGGCGGTACTGGTGCAGCCGCTGAAAGGCCCGCAGGAAGACTTCCTGGGTGGCATCCTCGGCGTCGGCCTGGTTGCCCAGCATGCGGTAGGTCAGGGTGTAGACGCTCATTTGATACCGAGCAAGAAGCCATTCGGGGCCGCGGCGGTCCCCCTGTCGGGTGAGATCGACCGCTGCCACGTCGTCCACTCGCTCTACCCCCTCTACGTCAGCCCCGCCCAGCAGGTTACAGAAGCTGGATTTCCGCAGGACGTTTGGTAGACTGTGGCAGCCTGACCCGGCCCGCTGGGGCGTGGCCAAGTTGGTAAGGCGCCTGACTCTGGATCAGGAGATCCTAGGTTCGAATCCTAGCGCCCCAGCCATCACCCTCAGCGCGCGACTTACGGCCAGGACGGGCGGTGCAGTTCCTTCAAAGCATTTCCGGGCGCGACCATCTCAGAGGCCAACCCCTAGAGGGAGCCGACCGCCGTCACGCGATGGACACGGCATGTTACGCGGCTGCAACTTCGCACCTCAGCCCTGCTGTCTCGCGCATATTCGCGTTGAGCTGTACGACGCAGTGTTGGGACCATGAAACGGCCAGAGATCACCCGTGAGCGGTGAAGCCGATCGCCTGTTTGCCCTTTCGATCGACATGCTCTGCATCGCGGGCTTTGACGGCTACTTCAAGAAACTGAACCCTGCCTGGAGCCAGACCCTCGGCTTCACCGACGAGGAACTAACCGCCCGGCCGTACCTTGATTTCGTCCACCCAGAGGACCGCGCGGCGACCATCGCGGAAGCCACGAAGCTCTCCGCCGGCATCGACACGATCCACTTCGAGAATCGTTATGGATGCAAGGACGGGTCGTACAAATGGCTGGCCTGGACGGCCAAGCAGTCGGTATCCGAACAGCTGATCTTCGCCATCGCCCGAGACATGACCGCCCAGAAGCGCACGGAGGACGAAGTCATTCGTCTGAACGCAGCCCTTGCGGACAGGCTGGCGGAGCTTGAGGAGAGCAACAAGGGCCTCGAAGCCTTCTCCTACAGCGTCTCCCACGATCTGCGCGCCCCATTGCGTGCCATCCACGGCTTCGTGCGCCTTCTGGTCGAGGAGTACGGGCCGCAGCTGGACCCTGGGGCCCAGCGATACCTGGAGATCGTTGCTGGCAGCGCCCGCACTATGGGCCTCCTGGTCGACGACTTGCTCGAGTTCTCGAGGCTTGGTCGGCAGCCTCTGCGTAAAGTCGCGATTGATACGACCGGGCTGGTGCGCCGTATCCTTCGGCAACAACAAGGCTCGATGGATCATCGTCGCGTCGAGGTACGTCTGGACGAGTTGCCCGAATGCCAGGGCGACGAGAGTCTTCTGGAGCATGTTTTTACCAATCTGATCGGGAACGCCATCAAGTACACCCAGCGGCTCGACGTGGCACGCATCGACATCGGCTGTCAACCGAATGATCAGGGTGAGCTCGTCTATTACATCAAGGACAATGGTGCCGGTTTTGACATGCGCTACGTCGACAAACTGTTCGGAGTCTTCCAGCGCCTTCATCGGGCGGAGGAGTTTGAAGGGACCGGTGTCGGCCTGGCCCTGGCTCAGCGGATCATCAAGCGACACGGAGGACGGATCTGGGCCGACGCCGCCGTGGGAAAGGGAGCCACGTTCTTCTTCACACTCTCCGGGAGCAGTCAGCCGCAAGTCATGGCGGCCCGACCGGTCTCGACGCCTAACCACGGGCTCTGAGCAACCGCCTTCGGTTACCGAACAATGGCTCGCTTCGCCTACGCTGTCCGGCGTGACGCATGGTGCTGCTGACCGGATGCAAGGATCATTCGGGCGCCCCGTCGATCCAGGATGAGAGCGTCCGCCTGGCCGATCCTCAGGCGCGCGGTCATGGCGGGGGCCCGCTCGGGAGGGGTCCGACTGTTTGGGCTCAGCTTCTTGATGCTCTTCCTCGAGCTCGCCCTCATTCGGTGGACGGGCTCCAATGTTCTCTACCTCTCCTATTTCTCAAACTTCATCTTGCTGGCCAGCTTCCTCGGGATCGGCGTCGGGTTCCTGAGAGCCAACGCCCGTCACGACCTGTTTCGCTTCGCGCCGATCGGCCTGGCGGTGCTCGTGGTGTTTGTCCGGGTGTTTCCGGTCGAGATCGATCGAGCCGGCACCGAGCTCATCTTCTTCGGCGCGCTGGGGACGCGGAGCGGACTGCCGCCGTGGCTCACGCTTCCCGTCCTGTTCCTGGGGGTAGCCGGCGTCATGGCCCTCGTCGGCGAGGGAGTAGCCCGGACATTTCGACGATTTCCACCTCTGGAGGCCTATCGCCTGGACATCCTGGGCAGCCTCGCCGGCATCATCGCCTTCTCGGTCCTTTCATTCCTCGAGGCGCCCCCCGTAGCCTGGGGTGCCGTGGTCGCCGTGGCGATGCTCCTGCTCAGTGAGCGCCGCAGCGCCTCCTGGCAGGTGCCTGTGCTGATGGCCGTGCTTATCGTGCTCGCCGAGTCGACCGTCAGGACGGACAGCTGGTCGCCGTACTACAGGATCCGGCTGGTTCCCAATTCGTCCGGCGCCGTCAGCCTGTATGTGAACGGGATTCCGCACCAGACGATGGAACGGGCGACCTCAAGACTGGAGACCGTCCCGCTGTACGGCCTCCCGTATCAGAGAATCCGCTCCACCCCGAACACCGTCCTCATCGTCGGCGCCGGCACCGGGGACGATGTGGCGATCGCGCTTCGCCAGGGGGTCCGGCACATCGATGCCGTGGAAATCGATCCGCGCATCCACGAGATCGGCGTCCAGCAGAATCCCGACCGGGCCTTCCAGAACCCGCGGGTGACCTCGTACGTCAACGACGGTCGGGCCTTCCTGGAGCAGAGCCGGCAGCGGTATGACCTGATTCTCTTTGCCTTACCGGACTCGCTCACCCTGGTCGCGGGCCAGTCGTCCCTACGGCTCGAGAGCTATCTCTTTACGGTCGAAGCCATGCAGGCCGCCCGCGCCCATCTCACCGCGCAAGGGGCGTTCGGTGAATACAACTACTACCGCGAGCAGTGGCTGATCGACCGGCTGGCCGGCACCCTCCGACAGGTCTACGGTCACCCACCCTGTTTCGATTCGGCGGGCGAGGCGAACCGGCTGGCCCTGCTGATGGCGAGCTCGAGTCCGGAGGCACTGCAATGCCCGACCACGTGGCAGGCGGGCTCCATCGCGGTGCCCGCACCGGCCCGTGATGACTACCCCTTCCTCTACCTGCGCCAGCGAACCATTCCCGGCTTTTATCTGCTGACGCTGGCCCTGATCCTGGCGGCGGCACTCCTGCTGATGCGGGTCACGGCCGGTCCGCTTCGGCCGATGGCCCGATACCTCGACCTGTTCTGTATGGGCGCCGCCTTCCTGCTGCTCGAAACCAAGAATGTCGTCCAGTTCGCGCTACTCTTTGGCACCACCTGGTTCGTCAATTCGCTGGTCTTCATCGGTATCCTGCTGGCCGTCTACCTGGCCATCGAGGTCGCCCGCCGGTTCGACCTGGGTCCCTCGTGGCGTCTCTACGTCGCCCTCCTGCTGGCGCTGGGGGGAGCCTGGGTCGTCCAACCGAATCTCCTGCTCGGGTTCGGGCTTGTCCCCCGGTTCCTGGTCGCCACCACGCTCGCCTTCATCCCCGTCTTCCTGGCCAACCTCATTTTTGCCAAGCGTTTCCGAAACGTCGCGTCCTCCAGCCTGGCCTTCGGGGCGAACCTGCTGGGGGCGATGGTGGGCGGGATCCTCGAGTACGCGTCGCTGCTCACGGGGTATCGGACCTTGCTGGTTCTGGTTGGGATCCTCTACGCCACCGCCTTCGGCCTCCAACGATTCCAGGCGAGCCGCGAAACGGCGCTCGAGCCCGCCACCGCCCAGCGCTCGTCGAGCCGTTGACCCTGGAAAGGCGCTGGATGTAAGTCGTGACTCGCCCCACAGGAAGGCGCACCACGGCAACGTGATGGACCGTCCCTCTGCTCCGAATGAGCAGCCCGAACGGCAGCCCTATCCGGGCGAGCAACAGGCCCGCCTGAGCGGGGCCGGGACCGCACTCGTGATTGGGGTCGTGGCGTTGGTGCTGTAGGGGATTCCCGGGGTGTAGCAGACCGAGGTGCCGATGTCGGCGAAGACGACCGCCCAGCACAGGAAGGGACCGATTCGCTGTCGTCGACGAGCGCCGCCTCGCTTGGTCTCCCCCTGGTGCGCCATGCGTCAATAGTGCAGGCGTTGCGGTCCGGTTAGCTGGGTCGGGCTAGCCGTTTGATCCGAGAGGCAGGGGCAGATTGGAGCCGACGATCAACCCGAAGCAGCTCGTGGCAGCCACCCGGCATCCGCTCATCGCATAGGTGACGCGAACTTGACCCAGGCTCCAGAACTCGACCTTGAAGACCTCGCTCGACCGGCGGAATGTGCCAGCGTTGACCTCGGTCCACCCATGGCGGGTGAGGTAGTCCCGATACCAGGCCAACACCCCACTCGGCGAGCCGGTGGCGTCAGTCGCCAGCAGCGCGGAGCTGTGCGCCGGGATCGGACTGCCCGCGGCCGTCGACTGGCCCAGGGTCTCTACCGCCAGAACCGTGCTGCCGGGATAGTAGAGGTGCGCCTCCGGCTTGTTGTTCACGGCCAGGTAGCTCGGGATGTCGCCGTAATTCAGATTGACAAACGGCGCCAGCGCCACGACCCCCAGCAGGATGACGGCTGCGCCCAGCAGGATGGCCCCTAGGATGAGCGCCAGCTGAAAGGCCCTCCGCAAGGATGGCAACTCGTGGGCGCGGGGAAGGGCGACGGCTGCGGTGCT
>DASQAY010000339.1:0-7078 GCA_035635515.1 Candidatus Eiseniibacteriota bacterium
CGTCCTCGGGGGCGTCCTGGGTGGCGTCTTCCAGATCGCCGGCCTCGATGGACCGGCCCCACAGGTTCTCGTCAACGCTGTACGGGGAAGCCGGCTTGACGGTGACGGGAATCCCGTGCTGCCGGGCATACGCGATCTCCTCCTCGCGGGTCATCGCCATGCCATCCCGTAAGGGAGCGAGGACGCGCAGCTTGGGCGCCAGGGCCTGGACGGCAACGTCGAAGCGCACCTGGTCGTTGCCCTTGCCAGTCGATCCATGGGCCACCCAGGTCGCGCCTTCCTCCCGGGCCACCTCGACCAGCCGCTGGGCGATCAGGGGCCGGCCCAGCGCGGTGGCCAGCGGGTATTGATCCTGGTACAGCGCCCCAGCCCGCAGCGCCCGCCAGCAGAACCGCTCGAGGAAGGCACGCCGTTGATCTTCGAACCGCGTCTGGATCGCGCCCGCGGCCAGGGCCCGCTGCCGGATGGCTTCCAGGTCAAGCTGTCCACCCAGGTCTACCGTCAAGGTGATCACATCGAACCCGCGCGTCTCTTGCAGCCACCTCACGGCCACTGACGTGTCCAGCCCGCCCGAGTACGCCAGGACGATCTTTTCAGCCATGGGTTCAGTCCTCCGGGTCGACGTACGCGCCCAGGCGGGCCAGCCGCTGAGCCACCGATTCATATCCGCCCTTCTTCCCGTTCAGGGCCACGAAGATGGTGTCGTCGCCGGCCACCGTGCCCACCATCTCCGGCCAGGCGGTCGCATCGAGAGCCGAGGCCAGCGTGTGCGCCGAGCCCGGGAGCGTCACCAGCACCGCCAGTCCCTGGCCGCGCTTTACGGTCAGCGGCAGGTCACGTAAGAGGCGGCGCAGCCGGTCCTCGCGTCCGGCCTGTGAGGCCACGCCGAGTCCGTTTTCCGGCTGAACGTAGTGGCTGTCCGGTCCGGCGACTCGTACCAGCCCCAGCTCGGCGATATCGCGCGACACGGTGGCCTGGGTCGCCTCCAGTCCCGACCGGTGGAGCTGTCGCACCAGCTCGTCCTGGGTCGCAATCTGGCGCTTGCGGATCAGCGCCAGGATGGCCTCCTGCCGCTTCTGCTTACCCACGGGCCAGGGCTTCCTTGACGCGGGCGGGCGCCGTCCCGCCCACGACTGCGCGCGCATTGAGGGCGGCCTCCAGGGTCAGGCTCTCAAACAGGTCCGCCTCAAAGAGGCGCGAAAATGTCTGCCACTCCTGCATGGTCAGGCGCTCCAGAGGCCGGCCCTCTTTGATCGCGAAGGCAACGGCCCGCCCGACCAGGCGATGGGCCTCCCGGAAGGGCAGCCCGCGACGGGTCAGGTAGTCGGCGGCCTCGGTGGCCAGCGTGTATCCCTCCAGCGCGGCGGCCCGCATCCGGGCGGCATGGAACCGGATCCCCCTGACCAGGCGGGTGGTGACCGCCAGCGCCGCGAGCGTGGTGTCCACGCCGTCGAACAGCGCTTCCTTGTCCTCCTGAAGGTCGCGGTTGTACGCCAGCGGCAGGCCTTTCATCACCATCAGCAGGGCCACCAGGTCGCCGGTGACCCGCCCGGTCTTGGCGCGCACCAGTTCCGCGGCGCAGGGGTTCTTCTTGTTCGGCATCATCGAGCTGCCGCTGGCCAGGGCGTCCGGCAGTTCGGCAAAGCCGAACTCCGTGGTGGTCCAGAGGACGATCTCGCCGTTGAGCCGCGAGAGGTGGATCATCAGGATGGACAGCGCAGCCAGCAGCTCAAGGGCGAAATCCCGGTCGGAGACGGCATCCAGGGAATTCGCCGTTGCCCGGCTGAACCCAAGATCCCGGGCCAACCCGTCGCGGTCGATAGCTACCCCGCTGCCGGCCAGCGCGCCGGCGCCCAGGGGCGACTCATCGGCCCGCCGGGCGGCATCCGCGAGGCGCCCGCGGTCGCGCCGCAGCATCTCTACGTAGGCCAGCAGGTGATGCGCGAGCAGGACGGGCTGGGCGCGCTGGGTATGCGTGTAGCCCGGCATCACGACGTCGAGGTGCTCGGCGGCGCGCGTGACCAACGCGCGCTCCAACTCGGTGACGTCCCGGCTTAGCTCCGCGGCGGCCCGCCGAACGTAGAGGCGGAGGTCGACCGCCACCTGGTCATTCCGGCTGCGGCCGGTGTGCAGCTTGCCGCCCACCGGGCCAATCTTCTCGATCAGCCTGGCCTCGATGGCCATGTGAATGTCCTCGCTCCCCTCGGGCAGGGTCTGCCCCGCCTCCAGCTCGTCGCCGATCGACTGCAGGCCGCGGTCGATGGCGACCCCCTCGTCCGGGGTCAGGACGCCGGCCGCCAGCAGCGCCCGAGCGTAGGCTCGGCTGCCCTCGATGTCCTCCCGGAAGAGCCGCTGGTCAACCGGGAGCGAACGCAGGAAACGGTCGACCAGCGGGTCGGGCTCCTCCCCGAAGCGTCCGCCCCACGGCTGGGTGCTCACCGGCGAGGCCTCAGCCGGCTGCCAGCTTTGCCTGTCGCCTGGCCAGCACTTCCCAGGGCAGTCCGCCGATTTGAGCCGCCGGTCCGCACAGCTGCTGGTTGAAGCTCCGGCTCTGCAGGCCGCGGATCTCGGGGAAGAAGAGCGCATAGTCGCTCTCCCGACGCTTGAGGTCGATCGTCCCCTTGAAGAGGTCCGCGGTGACGGTCCCATTGACGACCTGCTGGGTGGTGGCGATGAACGCATCCAGAGCGTCCTTCAGCGGATGGAACCAGGCTCCGTGATAGACGAGGTTGGCCCACTGCCGATCGACATCGGACTTGTACTGGACCTCCTCCTTGGTCAGGCAGAACTGCTCGAGGTCGTGGTGAAGCTTGAGCAGTACAAATGCGGCAGGGGCTTCGTACAGCTCGCGCGACTTGAGCCCCATGATCCCGTCCTCGAAGATGTCGATCTTGCCGATGCCGTGCTGGCCGCCAAGGATGTTGAGCTCGCCGATCAGGGCCTGGAGGCCCATGGGCTTGCCATTCAGCGCCACCGGGACGCCCTGCTGAAAGGTCACCGCGACCTCGGTCGGGGTTTCGGGCACCTGGGTCAGCGGCTTCCACCAGATCCAGGCGTTATCCGGCACTTCTTGCTGCAGGCGGATGGCGCCCGAGGCCAGGCTGCGGCACCACAGCGTCTTGTCGTCGCCGCCCTGCATCACCTCGGTGACTGGGATGCCGAGCTCCCTGCAGATCTCTTCTTCCTCATCGCGGGTCAGGTCGAAGTCGCGGACCGGGACCACGATTTCGATTTGGGGGGCGAAGAGCTTGAAGACGTTGTGCATCCGATACTGGTCGTTGCCCTTGCCGCTGCTGCCCTCCATGATCGCGTCGCATCCGCGGGCCAGCGCCAGCTGGGCCACCTTTTTAGCGATAAGCTGGCGGGTCATGGAGGTGGACACCGGATAGCCCTCGTAACTGGAGTTGGCCTGGATGGCCCTGGGGAGCCACTCGGTGGCGAACTCCTCCTTGGCGTCGATGATCACCGGCTCGATGCCGAGCACCTTTGCCTTCTGCACGGCCACCTGCATCTCTTCGTCGCCCTGGCCGACGTCCACCGTGACGGCGATCAGCTCCTCGACGTGATAGCGCTGGTGGGCGAGGGCGGCGCAAAGCGAGGAGTCCAGCCCGCCCGAATAGGCGAGCGCCACCCTCTTGACGGTCTTCACCGGGGTGGAGGCGATCTTCTCGAGCAGGGCGCTGGCAGTGGCGAGCATGGCAGGCCTCCCAGGGAATAAGGTTGCATGAGTATACAGCTTTCTGTATGATTACGCAACGCCCATGGTAGGCATCCTCTGCTCGCGGGTACGGGTTGAAGAGAAGCTCCTCTTCGAGGCGCTCCGCCGCCGGGGCGCCGCCTTCGAACGCCTGGATGAGGACACCGTCCAGCTCCCGATTGGGGGCCCTCTCCCCCCCTACAGCGTGGTCCTCGACCGCTCCATCCACCATGGCCGGTCGCTCTATGCGCTGAGCCTGCTCAATGCCGGCGGCGTGAAGACGGTGAACTCGGCGGCGGTGGCGCAGATCTGCGGCGACAAGATCCTCACCAGCGCGGCGCTGGCCGCCGCCGGCCTCCCCATCCCCAAGACCGTGGTCACCTTCAACCGCGAGGCGGCCCTGGCCGCCATCGAGACCATGGGGTACCCGGTGGTCCTCAAGCCTATGGTCGGGTCGTGGGGCCGGCTGCTGGCCAAGATCAACGACCGGGATGCGGCCGAGGCGGTGCTGGAACACAAGGAGACGCTGGGCTCGTATCAGCATGGCATCTTCTACATCCAGGAATATGTAGACAAGCCGCAGCGCGATATCCGCGCCATCGTGATCGGGGACGAAACCATCGGCGCCATGTACCGGTCGGCCGACCACTGGATCACCAACACGGCGCGCACGGGGCAGGCGCGGCTCTGCCCGCTCACGCCAGAGATCGACCAGCTGGCCCGCCATGCGGCGGAAGCGGTAGGCGGGGGTGCGCTGGCGGTCGATTTGTTGGAACACCCAAGCGGACTGCTGGTCAATGAGATCAACTACACGATGGAATTCCGCGGCTTTGTGGAGGCCACCGGCATCGACGTGGCCGGCCGCATCGCGGAGTTCGTCCTCCAGGTCGGCGGAGAAAACCAAGCTGTCGCTTGACAGCAGGCGGGCTTCACGGTATGGTCACCACCAACAAGTCAATATCGAAAGGCGTCGATGAGGGCGAGTACGCGGACGCTGGGACTACAGAGAACCTTCAGCAGCTGAGACGAAGGGTCCAGAGCACCGCCGAAAAAGGCCTCGGAGCCGCAGGCTCAAAGAGACCGCGGGTCTTTAGTAAGCCGAGCCGGGTAGCCTCCGTGATCGGGCAGGAGTCTTCAGGCGGCGTCGCCGCGGACTCGGAAAGGTCGCCTTCGCGAGTAGGCGATAAAGTCGGGTGGTACCACGGGGATCAGAGCCTCGTCCCGAAGGACGAAGGCTTTTTGTTTTCCGGAGGTGCCATGACCATCACAGCGTTCAACATCATCGAGTCAACGCTCCGAGAGGGCGAGCAGTTCGCCCGCGCCCATTTCACGCCCGCGGAGAAGATCGCGATCGCCACCGAGCTCGACGCCTTCGGGGTCGAGTACCTGGAGCTGACCTCCCCTTCGGCCTCGCCGCAATCGGAGGCAGACGCCCGGACCATCGCCGCGCTGCCGCTGGGGGCCAAAGTGCTCACCCACACCCGCTGCCATCTGGACGATGCCCGCCTGGCCGCGACCACCGGGGTGGACGGGATCGACGTCCTGTTCGGTACCTCGTCCAAGATGCGCGCCTTCTCCCACGGAAAGTCCGTGGAAGAGATCATCGAGATCGGCACCGAGGTGGTTCGGTTCGTCCAGGCGCAGGGGTTGGAGGTCCGCTTCAGCAGCGAGGATTCCTTCCGCTCCGAGCCCGAGGACCTGCTGCGCGTCTACCGCGCCATCGACCGCTTGCATCCGCAGCGAGTGGGCCTGGCGGACACGGTCGGCATCGCCACCCCCAACCAGGTGTTCGAGATGGTCTCGCTGGTCCGGCGCAACGTGGACTGCGACATCGAGTTCCATGCCCACAACGACGCCGGCTGCGCGATTGCCAATTCCTTCGCCGCGCTGGAGGCCGGCGCCACCCACATCGACACCACGGTGCTGGGGATCGGCGAGCGCAACGGCATCGTCCCCCTCAGCGGGATGATCGCCCGCCTGCTCAGCGTGCAGCCGGACCTGGTAACCAAGTACCGGTTGGACCGGTTGCCCGAGCTGGACCGCATGGTGGCGGGGATGGTCGGGATCGACGTCCCCTTTAACGCCGCCATCACCAGCGAGACGGCCTTCCATCACAAGGCGGGCATGCACACCAACGCCGTCCTCAACCACCCGTCCGCCTACGAGATCTTCGACCCGGCGGTGTTCGGCCTGGAACGCACCATCATGGCCGGCCACCGGCTGACCGGATGGAACGCCATCCGCAGTCGGGCCGATGCCCTGGGCCGGTCGCTGGGCGAGGAGCAGCTGCGGGCGCTGACGGCCGAAGTCAAGCGGCGGGCTGATACCGCGCCGCTGGCCGATGACGAGCTGGATGATTTGATCCGGGGCTGGGTCCCGGCCTAGAGAGGGGGAGAACCATGGGAACACTGACCGAAGAGATCTTTTCGCGCCGCCTCGGCCGGGCGGTGCACGCCGGCGATACGGTGGTCGCCCCGGTGGACTACGCCATGGCCCACGACGTGACCACCCCCCTGGCCATCGAGGCATTCCGCAAGATGGAGATGCCCTTGTGGGACCCGGATCATGTGGTCCTGGTGTTCGACCACATCCTGCCCGCCAACACGGTGGCGGCCGCCGGCCTGCACAAGCTGATCCGCGAGTTTGCCCAGGAATATGGGGTGACCCACCTCTTCCAGGAGGGCATCTGCCACCTGTTGATGGTGGAAAAGGGCTACGCCCGGCCGGGCGGGCTGATCGTGGGCGCCGATTCGCACAGCACCACCTACGGCGCGCTGGGCTGCTTCGCCGCCGGGATGGGCTCCTCCGACATCGGCATCGTCTTCGCCACCGGGCGGACCTGGTTCCGGGTCCCGGAGACCATCCGGATCGACCTCCGCGGCCAGCTGCCTCCCGGCGTTTACCCAAAGGACCTGGCGCTCAAAGTGATTCGGGAGCTGGGGGCCGAGGGGGCCAATTACCTGGCCGTGGAATGGGGTGGCGAGGCGGTGGCCGCCATGAGCATGGACCAGCGGCTGACGCTGGCCAACCTGACGGTCGACTTCGGCGGCAAAGCGGGCCTGATCGAGCCCGACGAGGTCACCCGGGCCTTCCTGGGCGACGCCGAGACCGCCGACCTGCACCCGCAGCAGCCGACCTATCTATCGCGGCTCGAGATCGACGCTGAGACCCTCGAGCCGCAGATCGCGTGCCCCCCGGCCATCGATAACGTGCAGGACCTGAGTACCGTCGAGGGCCTCGAGCTGGATGAGGTCTTCATCGGCAGCTGCGCCAACGGCCGGTTGGAGGACCTGGCCCTGGTCGCCGGCTACTTCGACGGCCGGCAGGTGCATCCGCGCACCAGGACCATGGTCGTGCCCGGCTCCAAGAAGATTTATATGG
>DASQAY010000340.1:0-3544 GCA_035635515.1 Candidatus Eiseniibacteriota bacterium
GCACAGTTTCTTCGTTTTCCTCAACGAAGACAGCCAGGAGGTCAACATCCTCTACCGGCGGCGCAACGGCACCCTGGGGCTGGTCGAAACGGCGCTGGGCTGACTTCGCGGTTAGCGCCGGCTGCCGCCGGGTATCCTAACTTCGCGTCCTTTTTCCTATGAGCATTCTCACCAAGGTCCTCGGGGACCCGAACGCCAAAGAGGTCAAGCGCCATCTCGCGGTGGCCGCCCAGATCACCGAGCTGGAACCGCTGATCCAGGCGTTGTCCGACGCCGAGCTGGAGGCCAAGACGGCCGAGTTCCGCCGGCGGCTGGAAGCGGGGGAGACCCTGGACGGCCTGCTGGTGGAGGCCTTTGCCGTCGTCCGGGAGGCTTCCCGCCGGGCCATCGGGCTGCGCCCGTTCGATGTCCAGCTGGTGGGCGGCATGGTGCTCCACCAGGGCACCATCGCCGAGATGAAGACCGGCGAAGGCAAGACCCTGGTGGCCGTGCTGCCCCTGTATCTCAATGCGCTGGAGGGCAAGGGCGCCCACCTGGTCACGGTCAACGACTACCTGGCTCGCCGCGACGCCGGCTGGAACGGCCCCATCTACCACCGCCTCGGCATGTCGGTGGCGGTCATCGGCCACGAGATGTCGTTGCGGTATGACCCGGACTACCTGGACGAGACGCACCCCGACTCGCGACTCCAGCACCTGCGGCCGATCACCCGCCAGGAGGCGTACGCCGCCGACATCACCTACGGCACCAACAATGAGTTTGGCTTCGACTACCTGCGCGATAACATGGCCGTCGACCTGTCCCAGTGCGTCCAGCGGACGCTGCACTACGCCATCGTGGACGAGGTGGACAGCATCCTCATCGACGAGGCGCGCACGCCCCTCATCATCTCGGGCCAGGCCAACGACCCCACCGAAAAGTACTACCAATATGCCCGCCTGATCGCCCGGCTCTCGCCCAGCGACTACACCATGGAAGAGAAGACCAAGTCGGCATCCCTCACCGAAGAGGGGATCGCCAAGATCGAGCGCTGGACCGGGATCAAGAACGTGTACGAGCTGGAGCACGTCGAGGAGGCCCACCAGATCAACCAGGCGCTCAAGGCCACCCTCCTGCACAAGCGCGACCGCGACTACATCGTGAAGGACGGCGAGGTCATCATCGTCGACGAGTTCACCGGCCGCCAGATGCCCGGCCGCCGCTGGAGCGACGGCCTGCACCAGGCCGTGGAGGCCAAAGAGGGCGTCAAGGTCCAGCAGGAGAACCAGACGCTGGCCACCATCACCTTCCAGAATTTCTTCCGCCTCTACCACAAGCTGGCCGGCATGACCGGGACGGCGGTGACCGAGGCCGAGGAATTCCACAAGATCTACAAGCTCGAGGTGGTGGTGATCCCGACCCACCGGCCGATGGTCCGCACCGACCACTCGGACGTCATTTACAAGAACGAAGGGGCCAAGTTCAACGCGGTGGTGGACGAGATCGTGGAGCTCAACCGGCAGAGCCGCCCGGTCCTGGTGGGCACCGTCTCCATCGAGAAATCCGAGCGGCTGGCCCGCCTGCTGGAGAAGCGCGGCGTGCCCCACGAAGTGCTCAACGCCAAGCAGCACGAGCGGGAAGCGTTGATCGTGGCCGGGGCCGGGCAGCCGGGCGCCGTCGTGATCGCCACCAACATGGCGGGACGCGGCACGGACATCGTGCTGGGCGAGGGCGTAGCCCAGAACGGGGGCCTGCACATCATCGGCACCGAACGCCACGAGAGCCGCCGCATCGACAACCAGCTGCGCGGCCGGTCGGGCCGCCAGGGCGACCCCGGCTCCTCCCGGTTCTTCATCGCCCTGGATGACGATCTGATGCGCATCTTCGGCGGCGATCGCATCCGCGGCATCATGGACCGTCTCGGCATCCGGGAGGACGAACCCATCGAGTCCGGCCTGGTGTCGCGCCAGATCGAGGGCGCCCAGACCAAGGTGGAGGGGCACAACTTCGACGCCCGGCGCTACGTGGTCGAGTACGACGACGTGATGAACAAGCAGCGCGAGATCATCTACGGCGACCGGCGCAAGATCCTCGAGGGCGAGAGCATGAGGGAGACCGTGCTGGACATGATCAAGAAGGTCATCAGCGAGACGGTCCCCGCCTATTGCGAGTCCCGGCATCGCGACAACTGGGACCTGGAAGGCCTGGTCGAACACCTCCGGCTCGATTTCCCGCTGCCGCCCTACGCCGAGATCCCGCCCGACGAACTGGGGGAGACGCCCGAGTCAGTGGCCGATCGTCTGTTCCAGTACGCCAGCGACGCCTACGACGCCAAGGAGAAGCAGCAAGGGACCCCCGAGATGCGCAAGCTGGAGCAGATCCTGATGCTGCGCACCATCGACGGGCGCTGGGTCAACTACCTGACCATGATGGAGCACTTCAAGGAAGGCATCGGGCTGCGCGCGTTCGGCCAGAAGGATCCCCTGGTCGAGTACAAGAACGAAGCCTTCCAGGCCTTCCAGGAGCTCCAGGGCGAGATCCAGCAGGAGATCGCCACCACCATCTTCAAGCGGCAGCTCCTGCAGACGCCGCCACCCGAGCCGCTACCCGTGATGCTGATGAACCGGGGGGAGCCGGCGGCCGCCGGCGCCAGCCCGGCCGCCCGTCCGCAAACGCCCAACGGCAACCCGGCCGCCCGGGTCCCCGCCGGCGGCGAGAAGTTGGGTCGCAACGATCCCTGCTGGTGCGGCAGCGGCAAGAAGTTCAAGAAGTGTCACGGAAGATAGCGATGGGTATGATGAAGCGCCATGCCAGCCAAGAAATCTCAGTCCACTCCTAAGACGGCGAAGCCGGCGGTCAAGGCGACCGTCACCCCGGCTGAGGGTCCCGCGCCCGCGGCGCC
Source organism: Candidatus Eiseniibacteriota bacterium (assembly GCA_035635515.1). Lineage (GTDB taxonomy): Bacteria > Chloroflexota > Dormibacteria > CF-121 > CF-121 > CF-121. The sequence goes on from DASQAY010000340.1 coordinate 2,882, forward strand.
CGCGGTCCGCCCGCCGTTTCGCCGTCCTGCCGTGGTGAATTTCGCCGGCGTCGGCCGCAACGATCTCTGCCCCTGCGGCAGCGGCAAGCGCTTCAAGAACTGTCACGGCCGCTAAGTGATGAATGACCTGTTAGACCGGGCCCGCGATCTGTCCAAAAAGATCCTCCAACTCCAGGAGCATCTTTGACCTCGCCCGCAAACAGGACCGCGTCGCCACCGTCCAGGCCGAGCTGAACGACCCTGCCGTCTGGCAGGACTCGGCCCGCGCCCAGCGGCTGGCCCAGGAAGCCAAAGGGCTCCGGGAGGAGGTCGACACCTGGCGCAACCTGGAGAGCCGGGCCCGCGACCTGGTTTCACTGCTGGAGATGGCCATCGAGGAGCACGAGGACCAGCTGGATGGATCGCTGCGCACGGATCTCGAGTCCCTGGAGAAAGCGGTCCAGCAGCAAGAGGTCGATCTCCTGTTCGCCAATCCCTACGCCGATCATCCGGCGCTGGTCAGCGTCCACGCCGGGGCGGGCGGGACGGACTCCCAGGACTGGGCCGCCATCCTCCTGCGCATGTACCTGCGCTGGGCCGAACGCACCCACCGGACCGCGGAAATCCTGGATGAGTCACCCGGTGACGAGGCCGGCCTCAAGAGCGTGACCCTGCGGGTTGGTG
>DASQAY010000341.1:0-9707 GCA_035635515.1 Candidatus Eiseniibacteriota bacterium
GCTGGCGGCAGAGGCCAATTGTAGCGCGGGTATACTCGCCTACGGCGTCTGATTGCTCGTAGCCCTCGTAGCTCAGGGGACCAGAGCGCCGCCGTCCTAAGGCGGGCGTCGCAGGTTCGAGTCCTGCCGAGGGCACCATTCTTCGACATCATGAAGGCTGTGATCGACAGGCCTGAGCGAGCCGGAAGCACCATTGAGCTGCCCCTGGTAGGTCCTCAGGGCGAACCGATCGACCTCTTGCGAACGCTGACCTCGCACGGCGTCGCCACGCTGCCGCCCTTGAGTGTGGACGAGCAGACCTGCACCCTCGAGGTCACGGTCCCCATCGCCGGCGGGCGGCCCAGGACGGTCCGCGTTACTCGTGCGGGAGCGGGCGCTGCCCAAATCACGGTGCTGGGCATCAAGCCGTCCGATAGAACCCTGGACGCCGTTCGACGGGCGGTGGGCCACATCCTTCGGCTGGATGAGGACCTCTCGTCCTTCTACACGCTGGCGGCCGCCGATCCCGACCTCGCTTGGGCTTCGGCCGGGGCCGGGCGCATGATCAGGAGCTCGACGGTTTTCGAGGACGTGGTGAAGACCATCTGTACCACCAATTGCGCCTGGTCCGCGACCGAGCGCATGGTAACCGCGCTGGTGGCGCACCTGGGCGAGCCCGCCGCTGGCGCTCCGGTGCACGGCGCGAGCGGTCGAACCTTTCCTACCCCCGTGGCGATGGCCGCGGCCAGCGATGCCTTTTATCGGGACACGGTGCGAGCCGGCTATCGGGGCGCCTACCTCAAGGGACTGGCGCAGTCGGTGGCCGACAAAACGGTCGATCTCGAGGCCCTCGGCCAAGCGACCCTGGACGAGCTGCCCGACGACGAGCTAGCGGCCCGGCTGCTGGCGCTCTCCGGCGTGGGCCCCTACGCTGCCGCGCACATCATGATGATGCTTGGCCGATACTCCCGGCTCATCCTCGACTCCTGGACTCGCCCCACCTATGCCCGGATTGCGCGCCGGAAGCGGGCGACTGACGGCGCGATGAAGTTCCGGTTCCGGCGCTACGGTCGCTACGCGGGCCTGGCCTTCTGGCTCTATCTCACCCGGGAGTGGGTCCCGGAATGAGCGTATGAGAACTACAATGGGGCCGGATTGAGCGGCTGGTTCTGGTTCTGGCTGATCGTCGGGGTGGCCTTTGCCGTCGGAGAGATCCTCAGCCTCGCCTTCTTTGCCGCCTTCCTGGCAGCGGGGGCCGTGGGAGCCGCCCTCGCAGCCGCGCTGGGGCTTCCGATTCTGGTGCAGGTCCTCGTCTTCGGCGTGGTCGGCGTGGGTGGCATCCTGCTCTTCCGCCCGCTGGTGATGCGCTCGCTGCACCGGGGCGGGAAGGCGCCGCTGGTCTCGGGCGCGGAGGGCATGATCGGTCAGCGGGTCGTGCTCACCGACGCCATCCTGGGCCTCGAGCGGCCGGGGCACCTGGTGATCTTTGGCGAACGCTGGCCGGCCATCACTGCCGACGGGAGTGCGGTCCCGCCGGACACCACCGTCGTGATCAAGGCTCTCCGCAACGCCACGCTGGTCGTGGAACCCGTCCCAAGCTCGACGTCATCGACCTAGTCAACAAAGAGGGGTACACCATGGGCCTCGCCATCTTCATCGGGATTCTCGTCCTGCTGATCATCCTGGTCATCGCCCGGACCGTCCGCATCGTGCAACAGGGCTACGTGGGCGTCATCAAGCGGCTCGGCCAGTTCCTCGGCTCGCGCCCGCCGGGCGTGGTGTTCCTCGTCCCGCTGATCGACGACCTGCAGCTGGTGGACATCCGCGAGACGCCTCGCACCGGCGACAAGCAGGACGTCATCACGCGCGACAACGTCACAGTGAGCGTGAACGCCACTATCTTCAGCCAGGTGGTTGATGCCAAGCTGGCCCTCTTCAGTGTCAGCAACTACTTCATCGCCATCGACCAACTCTCCCGGACCACCCTCCGTGCCATCTTCGGTGGGATGACCCTGGATGAGGCCCTCAGCCAGCGGGAGCGCATCAACGCCCAGCTCCAGCAACAGATGGAGTCGGTCACCGACAAGTGGGGGATCCGGATCAACCGGATCGAGATCGTCGACATCGCGCCGCCCCAGCAGATCCTGAACGCCCTGGCCCTCCAGAAGACGGCCGACCAGGAGAAGCGGGCTCTCATCCTCAAGTCGGAAGGCCAGCAGCAGTCGGCCGTCAACATCGCCGACGGCGCCAAGCAAGCCGCCATCAAGAACGCGGAAGGGGAGAGGCAGGCGGCCATCCTGCGCGCCGAAGGCATCCGCCAGGCGACCATCCTCGAAGCCGAAGGCCGCGGCCAGGCTATCGCCACGGTCTACAAGGCCATCCACGACGCCGCTCCTGATCCGACGCTGGTCTCTATCCTGCAACTCGATACGCTCAGCAAGTTCGCGGCCAGCGACAATTCCAAGATCGTGGTGCCCTACGAGTCCATGGGCTTGCTGGGAGCCGTCCAGGCGCTTCGTGGGGTGCTCGACGCGGCCCCAGCGGGCGGGCCGCCGGCGAAAACGGGCGCGAGCTAGTCGGCCTGTGCGATGGGAGCCGCCTGGGGCTGGGCCGGCGCGGGCGGCTGCTCGCCAGCGGGAGCCTGGCCCGCCTCCCCATTGAGCGGAGGGCGGCCGGGCCCGCGCCGACGTCCTCGCCGGCGTCTGAACCGGCGCGGCGCTGCCGCAGGCTGGCCGCTGGCTGCGCCATCTGCGGCGGGTGCGGCCGGGGTGCCTTCCGCCGTCGTCTCGGCGCCATTCGGACTGACGGCTGGAGTGGCCGCGCTCGCCACGTAGGGCCGCCGGCGCCGTCCCCGACGGCCGGCAGCGGGTTGGCCGACGCGCCCTCGGCGCCGATCACGGTGCCGCCCACCGACGGCGGCGTCCATCGCGTGCAGGGCGCCAATGCCGGCCACCCGGCCTTCACGCTCGATGTGCTCCAGCAGGGGCCGATACAGGTCCTGCCCTTCCCGCCCGGTTAACGTCTCGATATCCCCGACCACGATCAGCAGGTGCTTGGCGCGGGAGATGGCGACGTTCAGGCGCTGCGCCTTCTTGAGGAAGCCGATCCGCTCGGCCTCGTTGCTCCGGACCAGGCTCAGGATGACGACGTCCGCCTCCTCGCCCTCGAACGCGTCGACGGTATCGACGTACAACTCGGGCAGGTCGATGGTACGCAGTTCCCGTCGCAGCTGGGTCACCTGGTCCTGGTACATGGCGATCACGGCCACCTTCAAGTGGCCCAGGCCCAACCGCTGCAGGTGCCGGACCACGCGCCCCACGGCCTCGATCTCGGCACGGTTGCTGAGGCTGCCAGACCCGCTCTTCTTCTCGCGCCCGCGGATGGTGAGCCAGGTCAGGTTGCGGTTGAACGGCCAGGGCAACGGGGAGCGCAGCGCCGCCATCTCCGGGCTGTTCTTGAGCCGCCCGTCGTAGGATGCCTGCGAGACGTAGGTCCCGATGGGCGCCGCCATCCGGTATTGCTCGTCGAGCATCACCAGGTCGGATTCCGGCAGGACGGCCCAGCTGAGCTCGAAGAAGCTGGCGTCCCGCACCATCACCCGGGCCTCGTCCTCATCGACCGGGAAGGCGGCCGCGCTCTCATCGAGCACGGGCGGGAGCTGCCGGTGGTCGCCCACCAGCAGCCAGCGGGGGGCCAGCCGCAGCAGTGGCAGCGTCTCCGTGAAGCGCACCTTGTTAGCCTCATCCAGGATCAGCCAATCGAACATCTCGGCCTCCCGGCAGGCCAGCGCGATCCGGTTCACGGTGCCGAACACGACGTGCGCGCTGCGCACCCGTGGATCGTCGGAATCGACGATGCTGGAGCGGAACTTGGGGTCCACCTTCTCGGGCTCGGCGATGCGCACCATCCGGAGGGAGTCCAGCCCCTGCAGCCGCTCCTGGGCATTGTCCACCGCGGTGTTGGCATGCGAGGTCATGAGGATGCGGACGTCGGGGTCGCGCGCCACCAACTGTCGCACCGTCTCCACGATGGACGTGGTCTTGCCGGTGCCGGGTGGTCCCTGGACCAGCATCATCGATCCAGGCTGCAGCCCGGTGCCGCCGGCGACGGCTTCCCGCTGGCTCGGGTTCAGCCGCGCGTCAAACGGCTCGATGGCAGAGGCCACCGGAGGCCGGACCTCATCCGGGGCAATCAGCAACGCCGCCACCCGTCGCAGGCTGATGTCGCCGGCTCCGAATCCGTTCAGGGTCCGCTGCTGCACCTCGACCACAGCCGTGATCGGCTGGGGGCGGATGGTGCCCGGGCCCAACGCGCCCTCGTCGCGTAACTTCACCAGCCAGCGCCGGCCACCGCCGCCCTGGGCCCGCAGCAGCTGGCCTTCCCGTTCGCTCCCCACGCTGGGGGTGATGACCACCCGGTCGCCCTCTTTGAAGCCCCCCCGCCGGCTGAGCACGATAACCGCGCCGGCGGCCCGGTCGCCGCTGGTGGTCCCGCAGACGGTGCAGCGCGGGCCGTTCTGCTGGAGGTTGTCGCACTTGCCGCAGATGAAGCCTTCGGTTTCGACCTCGTAGGGGCGAGCGTCCTGCTCGGCCTGCTTAGCCAGCCACTGGCGCTCGTGGTTGGCGAATTCCTGTCCGGCGAGCACCAGCGGCAGCGAGGCGGCCTCCTGCAACGCGCACAGGCGCCGGTGCACCCAATCGTCACTGGCCGAGTACTCCGGGGCGTCCAGGACCACCTCTTCCACCTCGATGGCGAGGATGTCGCCGGCATCCTTGGTCGGGTCGGGGTCCTGCTGCAGCCGCTCCACGGCAAAGGCCAGGTCCTTGCTGGCCGTGCCGTAGAGGCTGCCGAGCAGGCCGAACCGCTCGATGGACGTGGCGGTCCGCTTCTGCAGGTGAAGGGTCAGTCGGCAGGGCGTGGTTGTGATGTCGACGTAACCGTCACCCTCGGTGGCCTCGGTCATCAAGCGGGTCAGGACGTCAGGCCCGGCGTGCTCCAACAACGCAGCCGCCTGACTGTCGGGCGCGGCCGACACGGCAATCCGCCGGGCCACCAGGTCCGGGGCGCGACGCGCGAAGGGTGATCCTGCAGCGACAGGCGGGATCCGTATGCTCAAACAGCGCGCTCCTTAGTGCGCATCATTGGGCCTGCGTTGTGGCAGGTCGGGGGCTCGACGGCTGGGTGCCCGTGTGACGAGCATCGGACAGGCCCCTCACGAACCTGTCGGCGACCCGGCCTTCAGTATAGACGGTCCTTGGGCGGAGTGCTACGGCCAGCGCCTGCTGACAACGCCGCTGGGGGGTAATCGTGCAAATCGTGTCTCAAACCGCCGATTAGACTAGGTTTCCGCCTCTCGAGCCATCGGGAGCGATCGCCACGAGGAGGACCGTGCCGAGGACAGCCATACTCACGCCCGCTCAGCGCCGGGTCCAACGGGCACTCGAGCGCGCCCCCGGAACGCTCACCTGGATCATCCTGGCCGCGCCCCTGGTGGCCTCCCTGCCCTTCGCTGCCTACGTGGCCTTCGCCATCGTGGTCATCGACGTCTACTGGTTTGCCCGCTCGTTCCTGGTGGTGGCCGGCATTCTGCGCACCTATCGGAAGCTGCGGATGACCGAGGCCGTGGATTGGTGGCAGCGGTGCCTCGACCTGCCTGCCGATCCCAGCCGTCCAGACCCGCGCCAGGTGATTCACGCCGCGCTCATCCCTACGTATACCGAGCCCTACGAGATCCTGCGGGCCACCGTCAAGGCGATTGCCGACGCCCACTACCCGGCCGAGAACAAGATCGTCGCGATCATCACCCGGGAAACCGACCGGCCCGGGTGGGACAACGTTCGTCGGCTGCAGGAAGAGTTTGGCCCGCGGCTGCGGGCGTTCTTCCACATCAAGGACCCGCTGCTGCCCGGCATCGTGGTCGGCAAGTCCGCAGCCATGGCCTACGGCGGCCCGGTCTTGAAGCAGGAGCTCGATCGGATGGGCCTGGATCCACGCGACGTCGTGGTCACCGACCTCGATTCGGATTTTCGCGTCCACAGGGAGTATTTCAGCTGCATCACGTACCGGTACGTCCAGGACCCCGGCCGACTGGAACGCATCTACCAGCCCATCCCGATGTTCCACAACAACCTGTGGCGGGTGCCGACCGCGATCCGCGTGATGGCCAGCGCCTGCACCCAGTACCAGATGTTCCTGCAGTCGCGACCGGACCGGTTGGTGGCTTTCAGCAGCTACTCGATGTCCCTTGACCTGGTGGCGCGGGTGGGCTACTGGGATGACGATGTCATCCCTGAGGATTCCCGTTTTTACTGGAAGGCCTTCTTCGCTACCGCCGGTCGGTTGCAGATGGTTCCCGTCTGCCTGCCGATCTATGGCGACGCCCCCGAGTCGCGGGACTGGAGCAGCACCCACGTCAACCAGTACAACCAGATCAAACGATGGGCCTGGGGGGTGAGCGACCTGCCCTACGTGACCGTCCGGCTGCTGCGCCGCCGCGATATTCCCTTGTGGCTCCGCGCCCGGCGCTACGGATACATGGTGTTCAACCACCTCACCTGGGCCACGCTGCCTATCCTGCTCTTCTTCGGGGCCGCCATTCCCCGCCTGTTGAACTTCGACTGGAGCCTGACCACGGCGGCGGCCTCGCTGGGCGGCATCACCGTTGGCCTGCTGAATATCACCCTGCTCAACATCGCGTTGCTGATCTGGGTGGAGTCACGGCTCAACCCGCCCCGGCCGCCGCGCTGGGGCTGGTGGCGCCAGGTGTGGTCGTACTTCCAGCTGGTGAGCTATCCGGTGGTCGGACTATTCCTCAGCGTGCTTCCGGCGCTGGAGGCCCAGACCCGGTTGATGCTGGGCATGTACCTCGAGTACCAGGTCACCGAGAAGGTCGCCGAAGGCACCGCCTAGCTGATCGCTCAGTGGCCACTTGTCCGCCCCTCCAGGGAGGGGCAGGGGAGGGTGTGTCTTTGCCGTTGGCACGTCGACACTCCGCCTCAACTCTCCCTCCCCCTTACGGGGAGCCACAGACGTCAGGGTCGCGGGATTTCCCGCGTGGGCAGGGTCGGGGAGGGGTCTCGTCGACCTCCCCTTCCGCTTCCGACCTAGTCGTGGCCCAGCAACCCCGTCACGCGCTGCACGCGCGCCAACGTCGCGTTGGCCGTCACCGCCAGCCGGTCGGCCGCCCGGTCCAGCTCACGGACCAACTGCGCGTCGTCGGACCGGATCTCGCGATACCGCTCCTGGAGGGGGCGCAGGGCTGCGATGGTGGCCTCGGCCACGGCCTGCTTGAGCTCGCTGTACGGCTTCCCGGCGAAGGTCCGCTCCACGTGCTCGGCCGTCGTTTCCGTGACCGACTGATAGATCTGGAGCAGGTTGGCGACCCCGGGGCCGGGCGGGAACTTGACGGCCGGCTCGGCGTCGGTTTGGGCGCGGGCGAACTTCTTGCGGATCACCTCCGGCGGGTCCATCAGGAAGACCGCATGGCCCGGGTTCGCCTGGGCCAGGGTCTTGCTCATCTTCCGTTCCGGATCGTCCAGTCCCATGATCCGGGCGCCCGCCTTGGGGATCAGCGCCTCGGGCAGGGTGAGCACCGGGCCGAATCGCTGGTTGACCCGCTGGGCAAGGTCGCGGGTGTACTCGATGTGCTGCCGCTGGTCCTCGCCGACCGGCACGAAATTGGTGTCGTACAGAAGGATGTCGGCAGCCATGAGCGCCGGATAGGTCAGCAGGCCGGTGCCCACCCGCTCGCGCTGCTCGCCGGCGCTTTTCTCCTTGAACTGGGTCATCCGCTCCAGCCAGCCCATCGGGGTCAGGCAGGTGAGGATCCAGGCCAGCTCCGAGTGCGCCGCGATCCGAGACTGGACAAATATGCTCGAGGTGTCCTGCCGGATGCCGCAGGCGAGGTAGACGGCTGCCACCTGCAGGGTGTTCTCCCGCAGCAGCTTCGCATCCCAGGGCAGGGTCATCGCGTGCAGGTCGACGACACAGAAGATGTTGTCGTACTGGTCCTGGTCGCGGACCCAGTTGCGGATGGCGCCCAGGTAATTGCCCAGGTGCAACCCGCCGCTGGGCTGGATGCCGGAAAACACGCGGGGCTTGGGGGACGCCATCGTCCGCAAATCGTAACCGTTCATAATCCCGGCGTGACACGTGAGTCTCGCTAGTCGCACCTTCCGCAACACCGCCCTGGTGGTCGGCAGTCGCGCCGTGGCCAAGGTCGCGACGTTTGTGGTGGTGGTCCTGCTCTGGCGGCACCTCGCCGACGCCGAGTACGGCCGCTTCGGGGCGATGATCGTGTACGTCAGCCTGGCCCAGCTGCTGGCCGACCTCGGGACTCAGACCGTCTTTGTCCGGGATGTGGCCCGCGACCGGGCCGCGTTCGACCGGTATCTCGGCAACCTGATCAGCGTGCGCCTGCTGCTCCTCGTCCTGTCCGGCCTGGTGCTGGCCGGGGCGTTACGCCTGCTGGCGCCGGCGCTGTTCCCGTTCACGCTCGGGGCGTTCGTGCTGCTGATCACCGTGTCCTACTCGGGTCTGCTCCGCTCCGCGTTCTACGCGCGGGGCACGCTGGGCTATGAGGTGGTGGCCATCATCGGCGAGGCCGCCGTCCTGCTGGGACTGACTCTGTACGCCGTCGACCATCGGGCGTCCTGGGACGCATTCCTCTGGGTGTATGCAGCCAGCTACCTGTTCACCTGCCTGCTGGTCCTGGGCGTGATCTTCGCCATCTGGCGGGAGCGGCCGTCGCCGCGCCTCGACCTGGGTTTCCTGCGCGGCGTCCTGCGCAGCGGCGCACCCCTGGCCCTCGGCTTTGTCATCACCAGCGTCTACGCCCAGGTGGATGTCGTGCTGCTGCAGCTGTTCACCAATTACCGCATGGTCGGCTGGTACGTGGCCGCCAACAAGTACGTCGATGCTATCGCCTGGATCCCCCAGACCGCGATGAACACCGTCTTCCCAGCCCTGTCGTTGCTGTCGCTCTCCGGCAAGGACCGCCTCGCCCTCGCCTACGAGAAATCGTACCGGCTGCTGGCCGTGGTGGGTGTCCCGCTGGCGGTGGGCATCGCCCTCACTGCGCCTTCGCTGGTGCACGCCGTCCGCGGCTACGAGCAAACCATCCCCGCCCTGGCCATCCTGGCGCTCTCGGTGGTCTTCCTCTTCCTGAACAATGCCTTCATCTACACGCTCACGGCCATCAACCGCCAGGCCGACTTCACGCGGCTGGCGCTGGCCACCCTGGTCGTCAATGTGGTCCTGAACCTGGCCCTGATCCCGCCGTTCGGATACATCGGCGCCAGCTGGGCCGCGGTGGTGACCGAGCTGGCCCTCTTCCTGGGCGGCTGGTGGCTGCTGCGCCGCCACCTGTACGGGCTCCGAGTGGTGCGCAGCATCGCCCGCATCCTGGTCAGTGGCGGTGTGATGGGCCTCGCCGTTCTTCTGCTGCGGGCCTGGCCCGTTGTCCTGCTGATCGTGGTGGCGGTCGCGGTCTACGCCGTGGCCCTGGTCGTCCTGCGCGCTGTCGACGCGGACGAGTGGAAGATTATTCGTAACGGCTTGATGCGGTAGGGTCGCAGCCCGGAAGGCGGCAGTCGCAGTCTGCCCCCGTAAGCACTTCGGTAAGGGAGCGCGCCTAAGACGGATGCGTGGGCGTATTCCGCGGTGCCATGGCGCTGGGCGTGCTGGCCCTGGCCAGCGCCTTCCCATCCGGCGCCTCGCCCCGACCCAGG